>JBIOUT010000001.1:0-5213 GCA_044867365.1 Candidatus Eiseniibacteriota bacterium
AAGGTGTTGGAGAAGGCGAGAAATAGCCCGGAGGCGACACCGGCGAGGAGGGCGATGGCGTCCGCCCGTGCCGCGCCCCCCCACATCGGACGGGTGAGGCGAACGGTGGCGAGAATGGTGAAGAAGACCGCGAGCGCTCCCGCGACCCCCGAGAGCCCATTGACCCGCTCCGCCACCGTGCCGAACGGAAACAGGGTGGCCACCCGCCCGAGGAGCACATAGAGGGGAGTGCCCGGTGGATGGGGAATGCCGAGAATCCAGCTCGTGGCGATGAACTCGCCCGAGTCCCAGAAGGGGGTCGTGTCCCCCATCACGTAGAGATAGACGGCCAGAGCGAGGACGCTCACCGCGACCGCCGCCGGCACCGTCCAGCGGGCGGCCGACCACCGGCGGCTGTCCTCGGCCGGAGCGGCGATCTCGGGCAGAGAGGCGGTTCCGGCCACCGGCGGGCTGCCATTCGACAGAATGCGGATCATCGACACCCAACCCCATCTTCCGCCCGCCGCGCGGGGCTCCGCATGCGCATGAGCAACGCCGCACCCGGAAGGCTTACCCCGACCGCCAGCAAATAGCCTAAGAGCTGCATGGCCGAGGCTTTCGCGGCTTCGACGCCGAGAAGGCCAAAGAGCGCGGCACCCAGGGTTTCGCGAACCCCGATGCCGCCCACCGAAACGGGAAGCGAGACACCCACCGCGAGCAAGGGCACGAAGAGGAAGAAATAGCGAAGGTCCACGTCGATTTCCAGGGCCCGCGCCACCTGGGCGTGAGCCAGAATCCGCACCGATTGGATGACGAGTGCGGTGGCGACGAAGAGGAGCCGGCGCCATCCCCCAAGACGCTCGAGCGATTCCTCGAGCCGGCCGAGACGGGTCGAGAGCGCGGCGGGAAGCACTCGGCCCGAGATGCGCAACAAGCGGCGGGCTCCGGGCCCGAAGATCAGAACAAGCATGAGGACGCTCGCCAATCCATAAGCGAGGACAAAGACGGCGAGCGTTCCGCCCGGGGATGCGCCGAGCGGTCCGGCAGCTGCACCGTTCGAGGCGCCGAAGGCCGACCCGGCGAGCAGCAGCGCCGCCACCGCGAGAAGCCCGAGAGCCGCGCCGCCGAGAATTCGATCGACAATCGTCGCCCCGGCGACCGCCGTTCCCCGGGCGCCCTCGCGAACCGGACCCATCACTCGCGCCAGGTCTCCTCCCACTCCTCCCGGCAGAACAAGATTGAGAAAGGTGCCGGCGAAGTAATAACCGATGATTCGGGGCGCCGGAATCGACGCACCGGCGAGACCGAGCAGCCGTCCCCACTGCCAGCAGGCGAGGACATGCGAGGCGAGAAGGATGAGCGCGGCGCCGACGAGCGGGCCGGGTGAGGCCTGCCCGATGACCTCGAGAAGCGGCCGCACGCCGATTCGGGCGAGAAGCGCGGCGATGAGCGCGGCGGAGACCGCCAGCTTGAAGGCGATGAGGACTCTCGTCTTCGCTTGCGCGTTCATCGTGCCGCCTCGACCTGCGCCTTCATCGTGCCGCCTCGACCGCGCGTGCCGGTCGTCCCGGTCTCCCCCACCACCGACTCGACAACGGCGAACGCCTCCTCGGCCGCTCGTTCCCAGGTGAAGCGGAGAGCGAATCGCCGCCCGCCTTCTCCCAGACGGCGGCGAAGCCCGTCATCCTCGAGCACACGAATCAGCGCCCCGGCAAGCGCCGCCCGATCGCCGAACGGCACCAGGAGTCCGGTCTCCTCGTGGATGACCGAGTCGACGAGCCCGGGCACCCGGGTGGCGACGGTCGGTGTACCGCAGGCGTTGGCTTCGAGCATCGTGAGCCCCCATCCCTCTTTCACCGAGGCGCTCGCCACCACCCAGGCCCGGCGCAAGAGCTCGACGACCTCGCCCAGCGGCCGGTGGCCGAGGAGCCGCACCCCGGCCACTCCCCGCGCCCGCTCGGCGAGAGCATGAGCATAGGGGCCGCTGCCGGCGATCCAGAGCTCGGCCTCGGGCAGACGAGACCGCACCTGAGGCATCATCTCGATCAAGGTCTGGATCCCCTTGTAGCGGCGGATGCGACCAAGATGGAGGATGAGCGGCACCGGGCTCTTGCCGGCGCTGGGGTCGGGAGAATACGTAGCATGATCGACGCCGACCGGCACCACGCGGATGCGTGTTTCCGGGAGCCCGCGCGCCGCGAGATCGCGGCGAGTCGACTCCGAAATGACCAGGAAGTCGGTCCGGCGGTAGACGCGAGGAATCAGGAGCTCGTGAGCGTACACATAAGCGGCGAGCGGCCAGCTCGCCTCGCGGAAGACCGCGGTGCCGAAGAGATGAGGGACGACGGCCAAGACCGGCTGTCGCACGAAATCAGGAGTGAAGAACGGGACCTTGTTGATGTCCTCGATCACCAGATCGAATTCCTGGCCGCGGAGCTCGCGCTGGTAGGCCCGGCGCAGCACCCAGTTGGCGTCGTACCACGACCCGCGCCGCTTGACCCGCACTCCGTCGATCTCATCCTCGGCGCCCCCGCCCCGGAATCCGCTCGAAAGCTGGATCACATCGTGCCCCCAGGCGACGAAGCGGCGCAGGATCTCGTGCAGGTGCACCTCGGCGCCGCCCGCCTCGGGATGATGGGGGTCACGCCAGTTGAAAGCGAGGATCCTCACACGCTATCGCTTCTCTCCTACCGTCCCGATGACCAGGAACGTGTAGAAGGCGAGCCGCCTGGGCTTGAACCAGCGGCGCAAGGCGGCGGCAGCACTCCCCAGGCCGGGGATGCCGCGCGGATACATGGGAAGAAGAATGCCGACACGCCGGAGCGCATAGCGGAGCGATCGATAACCCAGTCCCGGCACCATCCACTCGCCGTAGCGGTGGCGGATCGCGAAGCCGTGGCGCTCGACCAAGCGCTCGAGCTCACCGATCGAGTACTCGGTCTCCCATCCCGCAAACCAACGATTCATCGCAATGAGAATGTGCTTGAGCACCGTATAAAGATGAAAACGTTGCGGGACATCGACCAGGAGATGGCCCCCCGCCTTGAGGACCCGCCGGTTTTCGGTGATGAGCGGTGACGGATTTCGGAAATGCTCCATCAATCCCTGATGGAAGACGACATCGAAGGAGCCGTCGCGGAAAGGCATCCGGAGCCCGTCGGCGCACACCAGGTCGAGGGGGACGCCCGCCCGGCGCGCCAGACCCCGGATGATCCTGAGCGCCTCGAGGGTGTAATCGAGGGTGACCGGCCGAGCCCCACGCGCCGCCAGGTCGAGCGAGTCGCGCCCGGAGCCGGCCCCGACCTCGAGTACCCGCGCGCCGGAGAGCCGCCGCACTCGCTCGAGCTCCCCGACAATCCGGCCCTCATTCGAGTACACCTGATCGATGTCGGGGTTGCCGGCCCAGAAGGCTGACCAATGGGCCGGAGTGGACTCCCGGCGGGGCGGCGCTTCGCCCGGGTTCCGAGGCGGCGGGGGCTCGGACCGAGGCGGGGCGGCGGCGCCCGCCCCGGAGGCTACAGTCCCCACGCCAGGCGCCTGGCGGCGCTCGCCGGAAGGTCGGTGTCGAGGATGCGGTCGCGGACGCGCTCGACGTTGTAGGCGACGCGCCGGATCTCCACCCGCCCCGCATCGGTGTCGTAGAGGGCAAAGGACGCCCGCGGGTTGCCGTCCCGCGGCTGGCCGACCGAGCCGACATTGACGAGCGCCCGCTCCCCGGGCCGGAGCGTCATCTCGGGCGGCGCTTCGCGCACCACCTCGCCGGCGCGCTCGATGAAGAACTCGGGGAAATGGGAGTGCCCGATGAAGCACAGCCGCTGATTGAAGGCGGCGAGCTCGTGCTTCGCTTCACGAAGGGTACGAACGTAGTTCCAGTCCGCCGGCCGGGATGGACTGGCATGGACGAAGAGGGCGCCGCCGAGCTCGAGGACGAGCGGCAGGGTGGCGAGATAACCACGATTCTCCGGGCTCAACTCCCCCCGCGTCCATATCACCGCGGTGAGCGCGTCGAGATTGAAGTATTCGGTCGGCGTGTGCCCGATCACCGCAAAATCATGATTCCCGGCCACCACATGTGGGGTCCGCCCGCGGATCCGTTCGACGCACGGGTTGGGATCGGCGCCATAGCCGATCATGTCACCTAGACAGACGATGTCGTCGGCGCGTTCACGATCGATTTCCGCGAAGCAGGCTTCGAGCGCCTCCAGATTGGAGTGGATGTCCGAAATGATGGCAATCTTCACTGACCACCCTCTCGATCGACGCTCGTCCCCGCCGCGACCCGGCGGCGAATCGCGTCAAGGACGCCATTGACGAATTTCCCGGACTCGTCGCCGCCATAGCGCTTAGCGATCTCGATCGCCTCGTTGATCGTGACCGGCTCGGGAATCTCGGGGAAGAAGAGGAGCTCCGCCACCGCTTGGCGCAGCACCGCGCGGTCGGTGGCCGACAAGCGCTCGAGCTCCCAGTGCGAGCTCGCCTCGCGGATCGCGCGGTCGATCGCCGCCCGATGATGGTCGATCGCATCGACGATCCGGCGGGCGAAATCGATCATCTCCGGGGGCCGGCGGCCGGCGGCCAGAAGCTCGTTCAGGCGCGCCGCGGCCGGCTCGCCGAGAAGGTCCGCCTGATAGAGGGCGAGGAATCCGAGCTCGCGCGCTCGCCGACGTTGCCCCACCGTCTCATGCCTTTCTCGTCCGAGGGTGGGCATTGCGGCGGCGGAGCCCTCCGCGCTCGAGCACTTTCGCACGGCGCCGCCGGGCGGCCATCCTCCCCCCCGTCCTCCCATTTCGGCTCTCGCCGAGCAGATTCGCCATCTCGAGCGCCGATAGAGCGGCCTCGAAGCCGCGATTCCCCTGCTTCGCCCCTGCCCGCTCCACCGCCTGCTCGAGAGTCTCGGCGGCGATGACCCCGTAGATCACCGGCACTCCGGTCGATTGACTGGCGTTGGCCACCCCTCGCGCCGTCTCTGAAACCACTTGCTCGTAGTGCGAGGTTCCGCCGCGAATCACCGCTCCGAGAGCGATGACCGCATCGAATCGCCCGCTCTCCGCCACCTTCATGGCGACGAGCGGAATCTCGAACGACCCGGGGACCCAAAAGACATCGATCGCCTCGGCGGGAACCCCATGCCGCTCCAGGCAATCGATGGCCGCCGACCGCAAGCGATCGGTGATCACGTGGTTCGTTCGACTCACGACGAGCGCGAAGCTCCGGCCGCGGCCGATCAACTGACC
>JBIOUT010000002.1:0-5302 GCA_044867365.1 Candidatus Eiseniibacteriota bacterium
ATGGAGAATTAAAGCGCGACGGTAGAGAGCCTGGGCGCGAGCCGCGAGAGGCGAATGTTTCAGCTGAAACATCCGGGGCCCCATGAGCACGAGGAGGAGCGAGGCGCAACGCGCCACCGCCCGAACCTCGGTCAAGACATAGTCGAGGATCGGCGGCTGATGATGGGCGGCAGCGCGCACGGACCAGAGAAAGACCGCGAGCGCGGTGAGGAGCGTGTGGAGAAGGAAGGTGCGCCACGGCCAGCGACGCGACCGGTCGGTGAGCCGGCCGATGACCGCGATGAGGACTGGAAACTCGCTCGCGGCGCGCGGCCATAGGCGATGAGGCCGGCGCCAATGATGGCGATGGCGAGGAGGGCGATGGGCCCGGCAGCCTTCCGGCATGCCGAGAAACCTACACTGAATGGTGAGAGGGGACGTGGACCGCGGAGGAGAAGGAATGCTAGCCTTCGTCGTTCAATGAGCTCGTCCGTTCGATCTTCCCACCTCGTGCTCTTCGACATCGACGGCACCCTTCTCAGCTCGGCCGGCGCCGCCACGCGGCTTTTCGGCGCGGTGCTTGCCGAGGTGGCGGGCCGGCCGATCGAGACCTCCGACTATTCGATGGCGGGCAAGACCGATCGTCTGATCGTTCGTGAGCTCCTCACTCGTGCCGGCTTCGACTCCGGCGCCGTCCAGCAGATGATGGAGCCGGTGATGGAGCGGTATCTCGCCCGCTTCCCGGCGGAGCTCGCGGCGTCGGAGAAAGCGCGACTCTTCCCGGGGGTGCGTGATCTTCTCGAGCGGCTGGCGGCGACGCCCGAGGTCCTCCTCGGGCTTCTCACCGGCAACCTCGAGCGGGGAGCGGCGATCAAGCTCGACCGCTTCGGCATCCGCCATCTCTTCCGCGTCGGCGCCTATGGCTCCGATGCCGAGGATCGGCGGGCGCTGGTCGCGGTGGCGGTGGAGCGGGCGCGAGCCCTCACCGGGATCGAATTCCACGGGCGGAGGGTGATCATCATCGGCGACACGCCGCATGACATTGATTGCGGTCGCGCCGCCGGGGCGATGACGGTGGCGGTGGCCACCGGACCCTATTCGGTGGCAGACCTCGAAGCCCACCGTCCGGATGTGATCTTCAGTGACTTCACTCGCGTCGACGACATCGTCTCGATCCTCCTCGCCGACGGTGAGCCGGGAAGAATAGGACGATGAGCACCCGGGCCTATATCGCCTCGGCGGTGCGGACTCCCATCGGGCGCTTTCTCGGCGGCTTGTCGAGCCTGACTGCAGTCGATCTGGGCGCGCACGCGGCGCGGGCCGCGCTCGCGCGCGCCGGAGTTCCGCCGGAAACGGTGGAAAGCGTCATCTTCGGTCACGCCCGGCAGGCGGGAGCGGGACCCAATCCTTCGCGTCAGGTGGCGATGGCGAGTGGGCTACCGGAGACGGTGCCGGCCTACACCGTCAACATGGCCTGCGCTTCGGGGCTCAAGGCGATCGAGCTCGGCGCCCAGGCGATCCAGGCGGGAGAGGCCGAAGTCGTCCTCGCCGGCGGGATGGAGAGCATGTCGCGAGTCCCCTTCCTCATCGAGGGGCTACGGACGGGCCACAAGCTGGGAGCGATCGATCTCGTCGATGGAATGAATCGGGATGGCTTTCTCTGCCGGATCTGCAACCAGGTGATGGGGGAGACAGCGGAGAATCTCATCGACCGCTACGACATTCCGCGCCAAGAGCAGGATGCCTACGCGCTCGAGAGCCAACGGCGGGCGGGAGCCGCGGTCGCCGAGCGGCGCTTTGCCGACGAGATCGCGCCGATCGACGTGGCGGGGAAGGGCGGGGCATCGCGCATCGAACGCGACGAGCATCCGCGTCCCGACACGACGCTCTCGGGGCTCGCCGCGCTCCAGCCGGTCTTCCGCCGCAGCGGCTCGGTGACCGCCGGCAATTCCTCGGGAATCGTCGACGGCGCCGCCGCCCTGATTCTCGTCGGAGAGCGCACCGCCCGCTCGCTTCCCGGCGGTCCACTGGCGGCGATCGGGCCATTCACCTCCGCCGGCGTCGATCCTGCCCACATGGGGATCGGGCCGGTTCCAGCCGTCGGGAGACTCCTCGAGCGCACCAAGCTCGCACTCGACGACATCGATCTCATCGAGCTCAACGAAGCGTTCGCCGCCCAGGTGATCGCCGTCGACCGCGAGCTCCACTTCGATCGCGAGCGGCTCAACGTTCTCGGCGGAGCGATCGCTCTCGGTCATCCGATCGGAGCGACCGGAGCGCGGATCGTCGTCACCCTGGTGCATGAGATGCGGCGGCGGGGGGCGGGGCGCGGGATGGCGACCCTTTGCGTCTCGGGTGGGCAAGGGATGGCGGCGCTCCTCACCCGCGACGGATCCTGACCGAAGAGAGGAACGAGCGATGGGCGCCCGGCGGCTCGTGGTGAGCTCGATCGGCGGCGGGCGAGTGCGTGAGATCCGACTCGATCGGCCGCCGGTGAATGTGCTCGATCTCGAGCTTCTCGCCGAGCTCGATCGCGCAGTGGCCGAGACGAACGAAGCGATCCTCCTCCTGCGCGGCGAGGGAAAGCTGTTCTCCGCCGGCGTCGATGTCGCCGATCATGTCCCCGAGCGGGTGGAGAAGATGATCCAGAGCTTCCACCGGCTGCTCGGTCGATTGGAGCAGGGACCGGCGGTGTCGGTGGCGGCGATCCATGGAGCGGCGCTCGGCGGCGGGCTCGAGCTCGCGCTCGCCTGTGACCTCACCGTCGCCACCGCCGATTGCCGGGTCGGTCTTCCCGAGATCCGGCTCGGAGTCTTTCCACCGTGGGCGGCGGCTCGCTTCCCGGCGCGCTTTCCTTCCTCCGCCGTCGCCGAGCTCATGCTCACCGGCGAAGAAATGTCAGGCGCACGCGCCCAAGCCCTCGGTCTCATCAACCGACTGGCGCCCGAAACCGGGCTCGATGCCGGCATCGACGAGCTCCTGGGCGTCCTGCTTCGTCACTCGGATGCGACGCTCCGCCATGCCCGCCATGCCCTCGCTCTCGGGAGACGCCCGGACGGCGAGGCGCTGCCCGCGGTCGAGCGTCTCTATCTCAACGAGCTCATGGCGACCGAGGATGCGAGCGAGGGATTGCGGGCGTTTATCGAGCGCCGGCCGCCGGTTTGGCGCCACCGCTGATCGCACCGCTCCTCACCTTGGGGAAGTGCGCTGATCGAGGCTAATCGCCCGCAGCGTCGTAGTAGAACTCGAGCCGGTAGCCGTCGGGATCGCGGGCGAACAAGACGCGGCCTCCGTCGCGCTCGAAGGGAGCGTGCTCGATCGTCGCCTGGTGCCGGGCGAGATGCTCCGCCCAGGCATCCACCTCCGCCGGACTCCCCAAGCGGAAGCCGAAGTGGATCGAATCCACGTGCACCGGCTCGCGCTGCATGATCCCGACATCCGTCTCACCGCAGCGGAGGAAGAGCATGTCCTCTCGCTCCCACTTGAGCCTCATCCCCAGGACGTCGCAGTAGAAGCGGCGTGAACGCTCGAGATCGCGGACATTCAGATTGAGATGATTGAGGTCGGCGAGAGTCGGCATGGGACATCGATCGTCGCTTGCCGAGATCGACCGGTCAAGCGCGCGCTGGAAGCAGGGTGCCGGCTCGCGGCAGAGCCAGAGCCGGCGCTCCCCGCACTACCCCGCGCGCCGCCTGGTCGAGCGCCTCGGCGAGCGAGACGGCGGGGATCATCCCCATCGCTTTCACCATCGCCGGCTCGAGGCGGCTCACCAGAATGATCCGGATACGGTGGGTGAGGGCGCGAATGGCGAGCGCCGTGTGCCCGTGCAGAGTGTAGCGGCTCGCCACCTCGCGGGCGAGATGGGAGGCCTCGACGCCGAACCAATCGAGGAGAGTCGAGGAACCGAGGCCGTCCGGGCAGGAGGCGAGCGCCACGAGCGTGCCGCCGTCGGCGACGAGCGCCGCGCCCTGACGCACGACCTTGTGCGCCTGGATCCAATCGCGCTCGCGTCCGGGATCACCTGCGGCGACGACCGCGAGATCGACCGCAGATAACTCGACTCGAATCGCCCGCCGCGCCATGCGTATTCCTGCGCGGTGCGCCGCCCGAGCATTGCCGGTGACGACGGCCCGCGGCTCGCCGTCGCGGCCGATGACAGCGTTGACGAGAAACGGCGCCGGCGCCTTGGCGGCGGCCTCGATGAGATCCGCCGCCACCGGATTTCCGCGCATGTTCCCCTCTCGGCAGGCGCGGTGAAGACCATCCGGTGCGTCGGCGTCGACGGCGAGCCGGTGGTTGGCGGTGATCGTGAGACGTCCTGCGGCTCCCGGGACCACGCCCTTGAGCCCGCCGGTCCAGCCGGCGAAGTAATGCGGGGTGATGCCGCCGATGACCACGAGGGTGCGCGCCTCGAGAAGAAGCTTCGGCAATAAGACCGGCGTCCGCCGACGCGTTGTCGCGCAGTGGACTAGAAGTGGATCATCGGCGTCATGAACATCGACAGGAAGCCGACCCGCCGCCGATCCCATCAACGAATCGAGCTCCTCGGGGCGGGGCGGGCGATGGAGGCCGGCGGCGACGAGGAGGCGAACGTCCCCTGAGGCGAGCCCCGCATCATCGAGGAGTTCGGCCGTGGCCTCGATCATCGGCCGGACGAAGTTCGAGCGGGTTGAATCGGGCATCAGGACGACGATCGGCGGGCGGGGGCTGAGGGGTGGGCCGGCGGTCGGAGTCCGCAGGCGCTCAATCAGGCGAGCAGCGAGTCGAGATGGGGAGGGCGGCGCTGGCGGCAAGTTGAGCCAGCGAAACGGCCAGGCTCCGGGATCGAGTCGTTCGCCGCCGAGCGCTATCGGTTCGCCGAGCGGGATCGGGTCGCCGAGAGGAACCGACCCGGAGCCCTCGCTATACTGGGAGCCGGCGATCACGCCACACTCGGCCAAAGGATGAACCCATGGGACTCCTCAGGGTCGGAACCTCCGGTTACAGCTTCAAGGAATGGAAGGGGACGTTCTACCCCTCGGACCTGCCGGACCGGGAGATGCTGCCCTTCTACGCCCAGCGACTCCCGGCGGTCGAGATCAACTACACCTTTCGCCACATGCCGACGGCCAAGACGCTCGCCACATGGGCTTCGGTGACCCCGTCGAGCTTCGTCTTCGTCCTCAAGGCGTCGCAGCGCATCACCCATTTTCAGAAGCTTCGAGGCGCCGGCGATGCGGTCGAGTACTTCTGTACGACCGCCGCCCTCCTCGGGCCCAAGCTTGGGCCCATCCTCTTCCAGCTTCCTCCTACATTCAAGAAAGATGCCTCGACCCTTCAAGCA
>JBIOUT010000003.1:0-4341 GCA_044867365.1 Candidatus Eiseniibacteriota bacterium
GTGTCCTGAGCTCCTATCGCCGCCATTACTGGCGCTATCTTGGGAAAGCCTTCCTCAAGCACCCCAAGCGCATCACCTATGCCTTCACCATGGCGGTGTTGGCGCATCATCAGGTCACCACCACCGAGCAGGCGCTGCGAGTGGCCAGCATTCACACCTTCTGCGAAGAAGCGCTCAAGCGCTTCGAACGCCTCTGTCTCGGATACCGCAACGCGCTGATCGAAAACGTAAGCACCTACGGCGGTGATCTCCTGCTCGCAGCCACCCGGCGGCTCAAGACCTCGGGCGAAGATGTCCTGGCGCTGCGGCACAATGCCAAGGTCTTGGTCGATACCGCACACCGGCAGTATGCCTCCCTCAAGCAGGAGTTCCGCCAGCAGCTGACCGGCCGCCTGGCATCGTTCAAGGTGGAAATCGAGCAGATCCTCGAGACGCATGTGAACAAGCGGGTGCCCGAGGGATTCTGATCCACCCGGCAAGCCGCCCCGGCTCGCGCCGCAAGCCCGGCTGAGCAGCAAAGAACGAACGATGACGAGCCAACGATTCGACCTCGTCGTCATCGGTACAGGCACCGCCGCCTCGAACGTCGCCTTCCGCTGCCGGGAAGCGGGCTGGGAGGTGGCGGTCGTCGACTCCCGGCCCTTCGGCGGCACCTGCGCCCTCCGTGGCTGCGACCCCAAGAAAGTGCTGGTGGCCGCCGCCGAGGCGATCGACTGGCAGCAGCGAATGGAGGGCCGCGGCCTCGAATGCACCGGAGCCCGCATCGACTGGGCCGAGCTCATTCGCACCAAGCATTCTTTCATCGACGATCTGCCTCGCCGTAAGGACGAGGCGTTCGCCAAGCGCGGAATCTCCGGCCTCCACGGCCGGGCTCGTTTCATCAAGCCGAATGCGGTGCAAGTCGGTGACGACACGCTCGAAGCCCGTCACATCGTCATTGCAAGCGGAGCCCGACCGGCCTCTCTCCACATCCCCGGCGAAGAGCATCTGACCGTGAGCGATCGGTTCCTCGATCTCGAGCGTTTGCCCGAACGCGTGGTCTTCGTCGGCGGTGGTTACATCTCGTTCGAGTTCGCGCATGTCGCCGCCCGCGCCGGCGCCCGGGTGTCCATTGTTCACCGCGGGACGCGGCCGCTCGAAGCCTTCGATCCCGATCTGGTCGCGCTCCTGCTCCAGCGCACCCGTGACCTCGGCATCGACCTCGTTCTCGAGACCGCGGTCGAAGCCATCCACGAGAAGGACGGCGAGCTCACCGTCGTCGGCGTATCGAAAGAGGGAAAACGCAGGCTTGGAGCGCAGCTTGTCGTTCACGGAGCGGGCCGAGTACCGGATATCGACGATCTGGATCTTCCCGCCGGCAAGGTCGAGCGCGGGCGGATCGGGGTGAAGGTCAACGAGTTCCTGCAGAGCGTCTCCAATCCGGCGGTGTACGCGGCAGGCGATGCGGCGGAGAGCGGCGGGCCGCCACTCACTCCGGTGGCCGGTCTCGAGGGACAAATCGTCGCCGAGAACCTCCTCCAGGGGAATCATCACCGGCCGCGCTACGACGGCGTGCCGAGTGTCGTCTTCACTGTGCCGCCCCTCGCCATGGTCGGGCTCGCGGAGGCGGCAGCCAAAGAGCAGGGACTCCGATTCCGCGTCCACCATGAGGAGACGAGCGGGTGGTATTCCTCACGGCGGATCAACGAGACCTGTTCGGGCTTCAAGGTCCTGATCGATGAGGGAAACGACCGGATTCTCGGGGCTCATCTCCTCGGACCGAGCGCCGAGGAGCTGGTGAACGTGTTCGCTCTGGCGATCCGGAATCGAGTCCCCGCCTCATCCATCAAGGAAACGATCTTCGCCTATCCCACTCACGGCTCGGACATCGCGTACATGCTCTAGATGGGGACTGGCCCGCCGGGGGCCGGGTCACAGGTAGGCGAATGCGACTGCCAGTCCGGTCCCGAGCATGAGGGCGAACCCCAGCGACATGGCGCGGCCGAAGGCGGGCGTGCCGCCGGCGAAGGAAACCCCCGTCTTGAAGGCGGCGTTGGCAAAGAGGGCGACAAGAAGAGCGATCGCTCCGCTTTCCATTCCCGCCTTTCCATCCTTGACCAGCTCGGCGATCGAGATCGAGATCGCGTCGACATCGATGAGCCCGCCGAGGGCGCTCGACACCACCACTCCGCGATCTCCAAACCGTGCGGCTCCCCATTTGGCGAGGTAAGTGATCGCGGTGAAGGCGAGGCCGAACTGGAGCGCCGGCCTGAGGGCGAACGGATTGCGATAGATCGATCGCGCCCGTTCCCGTTCTCCGGGCCCATGGCCGCCTGACTTCTCTCCACGGCCCCCGCGCGACAACCACAGGGCATAGGCGGTCCCCGCTCCGGCCATCGTCATCAAGGGGACGCTGACCGCCGATGCCAGGGCGGGATTCATTGCATATACCCATAGTGCAACCCGCGGGAACTGAACCACATTCGAGAGGACGCTGGCCCAGGCGTAGTCACGCGCGTTGGCCTTCGATTCGCGCGCCGCATTGGCGAAGGCGGTGGTCGAGGCGGTGGTGGACACGAGCCCCCCGAAGATGCTGGTCAGGATGAGGCCGCGCGATTTGCTCAGGAATCGAGTCAAGAAATATCCCACGTACGATACCGACGAGACGAGGATGACGAACTTCCATATGGTCCTTGGAGTGAAGAATCCATAAGGACCGTAAGATCCGGAAGGCAGGAGCGGGTAGACGATGAAGATGATGGTGAGGAACTTGATCGTGTCGTAGACCTCTTCTCTCGACACGACATCGATGACGAAGTGGGTGATCGGCGCCTTCACCATGAGGATGATGGCCAGGACGACCGCGCCACCCAGCGCCAAACCGCTCATCTCCGGCTGCTGGGTCATGTAGCCGAGCCAGAAGGTGGCGAGCGCGGCCAGATCGGAGGTGATCCCGCGGTGGGTCGGATCCTTGAGCCGCTTGACCACGAGGAGCGCCAGGACTCCGCTCATGGCCAGGACCACGATCGGGATGGATCCGGCGTAGCCCGCCATCGAGCCGAGGAGGGCGATGAGCATGAAATCGCGGAGCCCCGGAACGACTTCCCGTTCTGGAGCGCCGCCGCGACTTTCACGCTCGGCGCCGATCAAGAAGCCGATGGCGAGCGCCTGCAGGAATCCCCAGACGGCGCCGTAGCTCGAATTCTCCATCTCGTCAGCTTCGCTCCGCCCAACGGCGTTTGCCGCCCCGTGCCGGGGCGGCCACCACCCTCGCTGCTCATCATACTTCCTTTAGTTTTAGTCGAGCGGTGATCGCTTGCATGAAAGGCGGCCTGAGGGTAAGACTTCCTTGGGGACCTCGTCACGATGAAGCCTTCTGCTTGCCGCTGGGCGCCGGTTACGGCCGTCGTCATCGGAATTCTGATGTTCGCAGCCTGCGGGAAGCGCGAGCAGGCGGAGTCCGGCCGAGACGGCAACATCCTCACGACTCCGTTCCACCAGGCCAATCGTGTTTCGGATCTCGCTCTCACCCAGTCCATTCGCGAGGCGCTCTTCGCCGATGACTCGCTTTCCATGCGGGCCAAGAACATCCAGATCAGCACCATCGATGGCCGGGTCACCCTTCGCGGACCGGTCGAGACCGAAACGGAAAGAGCGATGATCATTGCCAAGGCGCGCGGCATCGCCGGCGATGACCGGGTCATCGACCAGCTCGAAGTCAAATCGGGCGGTTAGGCCGGGCCGGGGCTAGTTCGCGACGGAATGAGCGCCGGCGACGTCAAGCGGGCGTCGCGGCGAAGCGTCGTGGAAATCCAGAGCGTTGACGATCTCGCCCACCCGCCGACCTTCCTCGATGCCTCGCTCGATCGCGGTTCGGAAATGAATGCCGCCGTACAATCGTGAGATGGCCGCCTCCTCGGCGAAGTCGAAGAAGTTGTCGAAGGAGCGGGGCGCGAAGCCGCGGTCGTCGTGGGTGTGATCGGTGAAGGGAATCGCGCCGAAGAGATCGGTCAGGACTTCCGCAACCGCTCCCGACTGGACCGAGTGGCCCGACGTGTATTCGGGGAACGGCGGGGTGCCGATGAAGCTCGACCAGGCCGGATCGATCACATCGCGAATGTAAGTGACCGGCCTGAGAAGGTTGTACTGGTACTTCGCGAGCCAGCAGGAAATGAATGCGTCATCCACCGCGATGCCAACCCTGGCGAAGGTCTCGGCGGCGATGTCCAAACTGGAGCCGGTCTGAGTCAGGATCTGAGCGGCGATCGAGATCGAGTGTCCAGGGGGCGTCCCGGTCTGGCCTGGAGGATCGGCCCAGAAAAGGGCGATCGTTTGCTGCTCCGGCGTGAGGTGGTTCACGGT
>JBIOUT010000004.1:0-6932 GCA_044867365.1 Candidatus Eiseniibacteriota bacterium
CGATGTACTACTTCTTCTTTATCCCGATCGGGACCGATGTCGCATGCCGCCGACGCCCCGTCGTCACCTGGGGGTTGGTGGCCGCCAACGTCCTCGTCTTCGTCCTCACCCGAGTTTTCGGCGCCTCACCCAGGCTCATCTACGAGCTCGCCTTCAAACCGGCCTCGCCCTCGCTCGGCACCGCACTCACCGCCTGCTTCCTCCACGCCGATCTCTTTCACCTGCTCGGCAACATCCTCTATCTCTGGCTCCTCGGAGGACCGGTCGAGGATCGATTGGGGCGGTCGCGCTTCCTTCTCGTTTATCTGCTCTCCGGTGTCGTGGCGATGCTCTCCCAAGCGGTCTTCGTCCTCTGGCGCGTCCCGGACCTGGCCATGGCTCCGGTGATCGGTGCGTCGGGAGCGGCCGCCGGTGTCCTCGGTGCGCTCGTCGTCCGCTTGCCGCACGCTCGGGTGAAGGTGGCGTCGGCGACCCTCCTCATGCTCCATGGAGTGCACAGGGTCGGAGTCCGCCACCTGCCGGCAACCCTGGCCGTGCTGGCGTGGGTGGGTATTCAGCTCGCCTACGGTCTCGCCATGCCGCATGGGCACACCGCCTACTGGTCGCACCTCGGGGGACTCGCCATGGGCATGGTCATGACCCTCGCCGGGGGAGCGCGACAGGCCGGAAGGTTCGAGCAGCGGGTCAAGAGGGGAGAGCGCTACATGGAGCGGGGAGCCTGGTTCGCAGCGGTGGGGGAATTCGAATCGGCCCTCAAGCTCGATGCGAGCGATCCCGCGGTGCACGCCGAGCATGCGCGGGCGCTCGTGGCTGCGGGGCGGCGGGCGAGCGCCATACTCGCCTTCCACCGCGCGGTGGCGGGCGAGCTCGAGCGTGGTCGCGATGCTGACGCAGCACGCATCTACCTCGAGCTCGAGCGCTTGCTGCCAGGGTCCGTCCTGAAGCCGGAAGTGCAGCTCAAGATCGCCCGCGCGGTCCGCCAGGAGGGTGAGTTTGGGGCGGCCATCCGGGCGCTTCTCGACTTCGTGAGCGCTTATCCTGGACATCCCCAGCTCGAGACCGTTCGCCTCCTGGCCGGGGAGCTCCGCGCCGGTTTGGTCGGCGATCTCGAGGGAGCGGCGGTTTTGTTTCGCGAAGTGGATGAGCGGCGGTTGGCGCGGCGATGGCAGACCCATCTCATGTCGCGCCGTGCCGGCGCCGGTGTGCCACGTTTTGATACCGGAGTCCCAAGGGAGATCGAGGAGCCGGCGGTATCGGATACCGCCGTATCGGAGATCTCGGAGGAAAGCGGGGCGAGCGAAGCGCGAGGCTAGATGCAGCCTTGATCCACCAGCAACTGCGAGCGCGTCTGACGATCGAACAGATGAACCTTGCTCTCGACCAGCGGCTCGAATTGAATGCGGGCGTAGCAGGGCGAGAGGAGCTTATGGGTTCGGCAGTTCGGGCTCTCGGCGAGGACCAGGGCCTTGGGTGTCAGGCGAAGAGAGGGGTCGACGAACCAGAGGGTGACCGTTTCGTTCCCGGTGTAATTGATCGCATGCTTGAAGTCGTATTGGCCGACGGCATCGGTGGTGGCGGTGTGCACGACCATTCCATTGACGATGAGCTTGATCCGAATGCCCGAAAGCGGGCGCTTTTCCTGATCCATGACGGTGCCGGTGATCCGAGTCTCCCCTTTCATGACCGGTAACAGTCCCGGTCGCACCTGGTCGCGCGTCGAGCGCACCTCGTCTTCGGGACGAGCTTCGTGCGTGGGGGGGCCGGACCATGCCGCCGGAGCGGCGAGGACGAGGAGCGCCAAGAGGAATGCGGCGGGGACGGCCGGCGACTGGAAATGCCGGGGACGGGTGGGCGCAAACCAGGGCACGATGATCATCTCCCGTAAGCGCCTTGGGGCTATAAACGACGCTAGCATCCTGCCGGAGTGGGGTCAATGTTCCGGGCGGGGATGGGGTAAGGGCTGGCCGCTTCGCCGAAGGGCGGACAAGTCTTGGCCGGCCTGGCATCGCGGGAAGCCACGCGGCCTCGCAGCTTGCATTCCCGGGAGCCCTCTGCTAGCTTGCAACCGTTTTTCTGCCACGCACTTGACCGGGCTCATGGGGCCACGGCACGCAGGCAGTCGCCAAATGGGATTCTGAGGGCTTCCCTGGAACGGCGGTTGCTCCCGGAGTTCGGCAGGGGAAGGCCGCCGCTCACCTCCTTCACTTGCCGTTTCACCGGAGCGTCGAAAACGTGGCAATTCTAAAGGCACTCACATGGGGGAGCCCGGTGGCCGCCTACACCCGGAGCCACCCCGCCGCGGCAAATCGAAGGTCCTCCAGGCGCCGCTCGATCGGCTCGCCTATCGATGGCACGAGCCCTGGGCAGGGGAGCGGGATGTTCAGCTTCTTCATGGGTCTCCTCTCCAACGACGTCGCCATCGATCTAGGCACCGCCAACACCCTCGTCTATCTCCAGGGCAAGGGGATCGTTCTCAACGAGCCGTCGGTCGTGGCGGTCGACAAGGGGACCGGCAAGGTGATCGCCGTCGGCCATGCCGCCAAGGCGATGCTCGGCAAGACGCCGGACAAGATCGAGGCGGTGCGGCCGCTCCGCGATGGAGTCATCGCCGATTTCGAGAAGACCGAGGATCTCCTGTCGTCCTTCATCCAGCGGGTCCAGCGGCGCAAGTTCCTGGTCCGCCCCCGGGTGATCATCTGTGTGCCGTCGGGCATCACCGAAGTGGAGAAACGGGCGGTTCGCGACTCGGCCGAGCACGCCGGGGCGCGCGAGGTGCTGCTGGTGGCCGAGCCGATCGCGGCGGCGATCGGGGTCGGGCTGCCGGTCTCCAAGCCCACCGGCAACATGGTGATCGATATCGGCGGCGGCACGACAGAGATCGCGGTGATGGCGCTCAACGACATCGTTCATCACGAGTCGATCCGGGTCGGCGGAGATGAGATGGACGAGGCCATCGTCCAGTACATCAAGAAGGCCTACAACATGCTCATCGGCGATCAGACCGCCGAGTACATCAAGATCAAGATCGGATCGGCGTTCAAGGTCGGCGAGGAATCCGAGCTCGAGATCAAGGGCCGGGATCTGGTGGCGGGTATTCCCAAGACCTTGAAGATCTCGTCGCTCGAGATCCGGGAGGCGCTCCAGGAGCCGACCAATGCCATCGTCGATGCAGTCAAGCGTTCGCTCGAAAGGACGCCTCCGGAGCTGGCTTCGGATATCGTCGACAAGGGGATCGTGATGACGGGGGGCGGCTCGTTGCTGCGCGGCATCGATGCCTTGCTGCGCGAACATACCAACTTGCCGGTGACGGTCGCCGAAGACCCGCTCCTGTGCGTGGTGCTCGGTACCGGCAAGATCCTCGAGGACCTCGAAACTTATGAGAAGGTGGTGATGAACACCACCGACGATTGACCCAGGGACGGGCTTATCCGCGCCATCGCCGAGCGCGGGAACTTCCCCCGAGGCGACGGGACAGGAAGAACATGGAGAGGGGAGCGGACATCCGGAGCCGCGGCAGCTTCCTATCCCGCCGCGGCGAGCTCGCAGTATTGTTGTCGCTCACAGGGCTCGCCCTGGTCCTCATGCTGCTCACCAATTCCACCCAGGCGGCGATTGCCCGCCACCTGGAAGACTTCATCCTCGCCCCCTTCCGCACCGTCGATCACAGCCTGCGGCAGGTGCGCGTCGTCCTGACCTCCAATCGCACCCTCGAGGCGGAGCTGACCGCCGCTCGCCTCGGTCTGGCGCGGGCGGAGGAGATGCGCCTGGAAAACGAGCGCCTTCGCGCCATGCTCGGCTTCGAAGGGCGCGAAGGCTTCAGCCTGATCGGTTGCGAGGTGATGGCCGAGGGCGCCGGCCGACTCGGCGGCGCGGTGGTCCTCCTCAATCGGGGCTATAACCAGAACATCCGGGAGGGGATGGCGCTTATCGGGCGCGAGGGACTGGTGGGGAAGGTGGTGGAGGTCCGGCCCAACAACTCGCACGCCCTCCTTCTCACCCATCCGGATTGCGCGGTAGCGGCCCGCATCGAGAGAAGCAGGGTGGCCGGAATCGTCGAATGGCAGCCCGGTTCCTTCACCAGCCTCAAGCTGCGCAACATCTCCTATCTCGCGGATGTCCGGATGGGCGATCGGGTCATCTCCTCGGGGCTCGGAGGAGTGTTCCCCGAGGGCATACCGGTGGGCACGGTGAGCGGCATCGACAAGGATGTGGCGGGGCTGGTTCTCGACATCACCCTCAAGCCTGCCACCAATTTCCGCGCATTGGAGGAGATTTTTGCGCTCAAGAGCGACAAGGCGGGCGGAGTGGAAGGCGCGGCGTCCTTCGGGGCCCCTTTTTCCCCGCAGCCGACTGGGTCGCTGCAGGATGGGTTGTCAGGCCAAGCGCTGAAAGATAAGTCGCGTTCCGAAATTCCGGCGAGCAGGCCCGCACCGCCGGTTGAGCGCTCTGCCGCTCATCCGCCGGAGACCCCGCCCACTTCGCCTCCTCCTCCCGCTGGAGAATCGGGTGGCATCGTGCCGCCGGACGCTCGACATACGCCGCCGAGCGAGCCGCCGGGCCCGGAGCCCCAGGAGCGAGACACTTCCGCCGTACGGCCGACGTGGAACGAGGCGGACCGCTCGAGCGAGCACGACACCATCTGGGCGGAGCCTGACTCCGTTTCTCCTCGTCAACCCGATACCCCGAGCACGCCATGAACGGCCAGCGCACCATGGACACCACCCTCTGGAGGAGATCGCTCCTCGTCCTGAGCTGGCTCATCCTGGCCGGGATCGCCGTCGAAACCTCGGTCGGCCTCCGGCTTTCCGCCTTTGGAGTCGAGCCAAACTTCCTGCTCGGTCTCGTCTATTACTTCGCTCGCTACGAGGGAGCGGTGCCGGGAGCGATCCTCGGCTTCCTGGTGGGTCTGCTCGAGGATCTGTCGGTGCCTCAGGACCTCGGCCTCCATGCTCTGGCCAAATGTCTGATCGGATTCTTCACCGGCAAGTTGTGGGCCGGGCAGCGCTTGTTCAAGGACACCTTGCGCGCGCAGGCGGTGACTTTGTTCGTGGCCGGGGTTCTTCATGACATCATCGTTCTCTTCGTGACCGCCGACGGCCATCCGATGCGCTTCTTCACCCTCTTCCTCCGCATCGGGCTGCCGACCGCCCTCTACACCGGCGCTCTCTGTCCGCTCCTCGTCGTCGCCTGGAGCTGGTTGCGCGAGATAGGACCCGAGATTCATGCGCGCTTCTTCCGGACGCGATAGAGGAGCGCCGTCGCGCGGCTCCGGGCCCGGCGGCGCCGCCCTTTCCTATCGCAACGAGGTACCGCGGCGAGCTCTCGGGGCGCAATGGGTCTTGATCGTGGTCTTCGCCGTCCTTGTCTTTCGCATCTTTCACTTGCAGATCGTCGAGCACGAGCGGCTCCTCGATCTGGCGCGCGAGAACGTCGTCCGCGAAGAGGTGCTGCCCGCCGTTCGGGGAGTGGTGCGGGATCGAGAAGGCCGGGTGCTGATCGATTCGGAACCGTCCTGCAGCGTGGCCATCGACCCTCTGCATCCGGCCCTTCGTGACAAGGGAAAGATGGCTCAGGTTCTGGCGCTGCTCGCTCCCGTTCTCCAAGTCGAGCCCGAGGTCATGGCCCAGACCATCGCCGCCGCCAAGGGCCGCTCGTATCAGCCGATCTTCCTCAAGCATCATCTCGACGACTCGGCCGTCGCCACCATCGAGGAGCATCGCGACCGCCTTCCCGGGGTGTCGATTCAGGTGGAGCCCCGGCGCCGCTATGTCCATGGGTCCCTGGCCGCGCATTTCCTCGGCTATGTCGGCGAGATCACCGACGAAGAGGTGACCGCGCGCGGCGGCGATGACGAACCCACGGAAGGCGCGGATGACCCCGGCCGAGCGACCGGAGATCGGTCGAAATTGATGGTCCTCGCCTCCTCTTCGAAAGAGTCCCCCTTCGCCGGGCGTACTTATCGTTCGGGAGACATCATCGGGCGAGCGGGAGTCGAGGTTGCCTTCGAGAGCTGGCTCTGCGGAGAAAACGGCTTCCGAATGGTGGAGGTCAACGCCCTCGGCCGGCGCCCGGATGCTCTCGTCCCACTGACCCGGTTCGCCGAGGTGCGGCCTCCGGTCGGCGGAGAGGAGCTTCTTCTCACCCTCGATCTCGACCTCGAGCAAGCCGCCGAGGCGGCGTTCCCCGAGGGTCGAAGCGGGTCGGTGATCGCCATCGACGCTCGCACCGGCGAGGTCCTCGTATGCATGAGCCGTCCTGCATTCGATCCCAACGAGTTCGCCAAGGGACTGTCGGGCGCCGCCTGGCAGGCGCTCAGCAATGATCCGGCGCACCCGCTCCTCAATCGCGCCCTGAGATCCGCTTACCCGCCGGGATCGGTCTTCAAGGTGGTGACCGGTGCCGCAGCCCTCTCCCATCATGCCGTCGGTCTGCACGAGATCCTGCGCAGCTGCGTCGGCGGCTATACCTTCGGCACCCGTTTCTACCGCTGCCACAAGACCCACGGTCCGCTCGCCTTCTCGAGCGCGATGATGGTGTCATGCGACACCTACTTCTATCAGGCGGGGATACGAACCGGGCTCGATGCCCTCGCCGTAACGGCGCGTCAGTTCGGCTTCGGTAGCCCGACCGGCATCGAGCTCGGCGAGCGACTGAGCTTCTTTCCGGATACCGCCTGGTACGATCGCACCTTCGGCGCCGGACGGTGGACCAAGGGGCTCGTCCTCAATCTGTCGATCGGGCAGGGCGAGGTGCTGGCCACTCCGATTCGGCTTGCGGTGATGATGGCCGCGGTCGGCACCGGGCAAGTCGTGGTCCCTCACGTGGTCAAGCGCATCGGCAACCGGCCGGCCCCGGGTCCGGCTCCACGCCCGCTCGGCATCTCGGACGATGTGCGCAAGCGGCTGGTCGAGGCGCTCGAGGAGGTGGTGGAG
>JBIOUT010000005.1:0-6650 GCA_044867365.1 Candidatus Eiseniibacteriota bacterium
CGAGTACTCCCTCTCGACCGTCCCCTGGTCATGGGGATCCTCAACCTAACCCCCGATTCTTTCTTCGACCGCAGCCGCTGGATGGCGCCGGAGTCGGCGCGCGACCGCGCCCTCGCCATGCAGGAGGAAGGGGCGGACATCCTCGATCTGGGAGCGATGAGCACCCGGCCCGGTTCGGACCCGCCGCCGGTTGCGGAGGAAAAGAATCGCCTCCTTCCCGCGCTCCAGGCGGTGCGGCGGGCAGTCGATCTACCGCTCTCCGTGGATACTTTTCGCCCCGAGGTGGCCCGCGCCGCCGCCGGTGAGGGCGCGGACTGCCTGAACGACGTGACCGGGCTCCGTGACTCGGATGAGCTGGGACACATCGCCGCTCGCGGCGGTCTCGGCCTCGTCCTCATGCACATGCGCGGCACCCCGGAAACGATGCAGCGGGACACGCGCTATGACGATCTCCTCGGCGAGGTGAAGACCTTCCTCGCCGGGGCCATCGAACGAGCCCGTGGAGCCGGGGTCGACCGCTCGCACATCCTCGTCGACCCGGGGCTCGGGTTCGGCAAGACGAGCGAGGGGAATCTCCTCCTTCTCCGGCGCCTGGGCGAGCTCGAATCGCTCGGCCAGCCGGTGCTCGTCGGTCCTTCCCGGAAGTCGTTCATCGGAGCGGTCGTGGATGGGCTCGCTGTCGATGAGCGGCTCGAAGGGAGTCTGGCGGCGGCGGTGGCGGCGGTGCTCGCCGGGGCGCACGTGGTGCGGGTTCACGATGTTCGAGCCACGGTGAGAGCGGTGCGCTTGGCCGCCGCGATCCGCGATGCCGGGGCCGCCGATCCGGCGCTCGCCGGAGCCGGCGCTCGGTCTGCTCCTGATTGAGGCCGAGATGGGCCAGATCCTCGGTCTCAACTGGCTCCTGGTCGTCCTCGACGTCTCTCTCCTCTCCGTTCTCATCTATCGCACTCTGCTTCTCATCCGCGGCACCCGTGCCGCTCAGATGCTCCTCGGCCTGATCACCATCGTCCTCCTCTCGATCGCCGCGGATTGGCTCGAGCTCGGCGGGGTGAACTGGCTCATGTCCAACCTGAAGACGGTGTGGGTGGTCGCCTTCCTCATCCTCTTTCAGCCGGAGCTCCGGCGCGTCCTCGCCCAGATCGGCCAGAGCCGATTCCTGGCTCCGCTCGTGAGCGGCACCCGCTTTGCCGTGCTCGGAGAGATCGTGAAGGCGGTCGAAGAGCTGGCGGAGGAACGAACCGGCGGTCTCATCGTCCTCGAGCGAAACGCGGGTCTTCGCCATTATGTCGATACCGGGACGCGTCTCGACGCGGCGGTCACTTCGGAACTCCTGCTCACCATCTTCACTCCCCACAGCACCCTGCATGACGGCGCGGTGATCATCCATGGCGATCGCGTGGTGGCGGCGGGTTGCATCCTTCCTCTGTCGCAGAACCCGCGCCTCCAGCAGTCGCTGGGCACCCGGCACCGGGCCGCGCTCGGACTCGCCGAGGAGACCGACGCGGTCGTCGTCGTCGTTTCCGAAGAAACCGGAAGCATCTCGATCGCCGCCGATGGCAAGCTCGTACGCCGGCTGGATGAGGGGACCTTGCGGAGCGAGCTCTCTCGTCGTTTCTCGGCGCGCAATGGCGGCGGGAGTGAGTAGAGCGTCGCGAGGTTCGCGGATCAGATCCGGTCAGATCAGGACCGACTGGGGACGACTCAACCTGGGGAGCGGCGGAAGTGCTCGTAGCCACGTGCAGCGATCGCCAGTGACTTTCCCGAGGGATCGCGGAGCTTGAGTCCTTGCTCGTGTGGGACTACCTCACCGATGGCGGTCGCGCGGACGCCTGCCGACGTCATCGCTGACGCGAGTCTCTCCCAGCGATCGGGCGGGACCGTTATGAGAAGCTCGTAGTCTTCGCCGCCATCGAGAGCGAGCGTCAATGGATCGCTGCCCGCACGGGCCGCCCAGGCGTGCGCGCCGGCGCCAAGGGGGATAACCTTGGCATCCACCGACATGCCTGCGTGACTCGCCTCGGCGATGAGCGACAACTCGGAAGCGAGCCCGTCGGAGATGTCGATGAGCGCGGTTGCGCCTTCGCGAGCGGCCACGGGTCCGGCAGCGATGGGCGGTGATGGACGCAAAAAGCGCCGGGCGGCGGCGGCGAGCGCACGCGAGTCGCCGGCGGCGAAACCATGAGCTATGAGGCGCGCCTCGAGATCGGCGAGGGCGCTCGTCGGCCGGAGCCAAGTATCCGCCGGCGCCGATTCGCTTGCCGATATCTCTTTGAGGGCAAGCAGCCCGGCGGCGGCATCTCCCAATTCTCCCGTTACCACTAGACGATCGCCCGGACGGGCGCCGGCGCGGGTGCGCACGCTTCCAGGTAAGGCGCCTCCCAGGAGAGTGGCGGTGAGAACGAGGAGCGGCGCCTCGGTAGTATCCCCACCGGCGAGCTCGACATGGTGCTCGCCCGCTGCGGCGAGCATGCCGTCGGTGAGAGCCACGAGCTCCGATTCACCGAGCGACCCGGGAGCCGAGACGGCGACGAGCGCCGCACGCGGCGTCGCGCCCATCGCCGCCACATCGCTGGTTGCGCTCTGGATTAGCTTGTAGCCGAGATCCTCGGGGGAAGACCAGGCCCGTTCGAAATGGACTCCCTCAACCAGCGTGTCGGTGGTGAGGATCGCCGCCTCGCCCTGGGGGAGACCGAAGACCGCCGCATCATCGCCAGGACCGACGATGAGCGGATCGCGCCCGGGAGGTGTTCCGGTGGAACGCATGCGAGCCAGGCGGGCGAGGACGGCGGCCACCGCTCTGCGCTCGCCGATCGCCCCGAGTGTTCCTTGCCCCCGAGTGGTTGCGGAACCCTTGCCACGCTCTTCCATCGGATACACCTCAGTCCGTTGAATATAGCTCCGGCATGCGAAGGCCCGATGGCTGTTTGCCACCGGGCCGCCGGCATGGACTTGAAGCAACGCGGGCTGTCCCGCGCGCTCATTCCGTGGGGTTAGATCTTGACCACATTGGCGGCCTGTTTACCCTTCTGGCTTTCAATGAGGTCGAATTCAACCACCTGACCCTCCGTGAGGGTTTTGAACCCGTCGCCCTGAATGGCCGAGTAGTGGACGAAGACGTCGTTACCGTCTTCGCCCTTGATGAAACCGTAGCCCTTGGACTCGTTGAACCACTTGACTGCGCCGTGCGCTTTCAACTGCTAGCCCTCCTCCACCGAAAGCAGGCAGAGACTGGGTGAAACTGGGTCAGGCCGGTTCGACGCCTGGGTGAATGTACGGTCCGCGGTCTAAACGGAACAGGGCCTTCCCTCGAGGGAGGCCCTGAAATCCGTTAACACTCGCGCTTTGCACCGAGCCATCCTGGACGTGAACCCTGCTTAACCCATCCTTCTCGGTCGTTAAGATTACATTAACATGTGATGAGGTCGCCCGTCAAGCGCGAATGGGTTTCTACGCTATCCAATTTACAACGCCGTCCAATTAGCGAGCCGAGACGCGGTCAGGAGATGGAGTTTTCGACGACAAATAGATAGCGGTGGCGGACGCAGGGCAGACTCCCGACCCCGGAAGGAGCCTGATCCGACGGCCGCCACCGCTTTCGATTGCACGAGTCCCAGTCTCCGCTTGCTCCCATGCGTCCTGTCTCCGCCTGTCCCGCATGGCAACCTTCGGGCCACATGATCGAGGCTCCTCATCGAGCCCACCTTGACGCGCGAGCGCCACTTAGGAAAGATCCGCGATCCAGTTGCCGGACGGAGCTCGTCTCCGCGCGGACGGGCCGTCCCACACGAGTCTCGATGCGTCTCGTTCGGCCGATTCCAATGTGAACTCCGTTGGCGGGTCTGCATCGAGGACGAGGCGCGGCCCCGATGGAATGGGCACGAGATGAGCGAGAAGCTCGGCCAGGGTCACCAGATCGAGCGCGTTGTGGTGCATCACCGGTACAACCGCGCTCGGATCCCCATCGCGGGCGAAACGATGCAATAGATTGGGGATGTCCCGGCCGGTCACATCTCCGAGACGGCGGCGGTTCAAGATCGCCCATTCGAGAGTGACCAGCCGGCAATCGACGGTCCTTGTCCGATAAGCACGGCGCGCATGGTGGAGGAGATCGAGATGCGCGGCCGGTGGATTCCAGCGCAGTCGATGCCGGCCGGCACGGTCGGCGAGCATCGGCAGGTCGAAGGACTTGCCATTGTAGGTGACCACCATCGGGGCCGCCGCCACCATCGCCGCGACTTCGGCGACGACCGCCGGCTCCTCGGCGTAGCTTCGCGCCAGAAGCTGGCGGATGCGCACTCGATCGCTGTCGATGGTCAGGAGCCCGGCGAGAAGGACCGGGCTCCCCGCCCATCCACCGGTCTCGAGATCGAGGAGGAGGATCCGCTCGAATCCAAGACGCTTGAGGAGCGCGAAGTCGGGACGGAGCTCCTGGCCGTCGGCGAGATCGAGGCGCTCGCGGGCCTCCGCAATCCGGGCGAGAACTCGATCGTACCCGCGGTCCGACTTGCCGCGCGCGAACTCGTGGACCAGGAGAGAGCCGTTCGCTGTTGCGACCTCGCGTCCGGGGAGAATCCCGGTCCGATCCCGGCGAAGGCGCTCGCTCGTCCTCCCGGCCGGCGGCGGACTTTGACTTCGGCGCCGATGGCGGAGAAGAGCGCCGAGCCGCGCCGACAGCCTGGAGTCGGGGTTCATTCTCCGGCGGACGCCGGTGCTCGGGCCCCGGCTTGGGCCTTGGCTCGCATGGCCCGGCGGAGTCCCGCGACGAGCGCCAGAGTCGCCGATTTGCTCGGGATCGGATGGCCGTGGTGAAGATCGAGGTCCTGCTGTTGCGCGGGTCGGAGAAGCGGTAGGCCGACGCAGGATGGACAGCCGTTCACGCAGGGACAGTCGCCGGCGAGATCGCCGGTCGCCTCGATCAGCTCCTCGAGGTGCATGTACGCCTGCTCGGCGAACCCGAGCCCACCCGGATAGCGGTCGAAGATGAAGATGCACGGCCGGCCGAGGTTAAGGGTATCGATGACTCCTCCGAGATCGGTTGGATCGCACATCGAATGAACGGGGACGAGAGTGACAAGAAGATTGCGGAGCCCGCCCAACGCCGCATAGGGAGATCGGTCACGGGCCGTCAGGAAGGCCATGATCTCCTCACCAATCCACAACCACAGGCTCCGTGTATCGAGGGTGAGACGCGGCAGCTCGAGCGGGTGATAGCCGATCGCTTCCCGTGTGCGAAAGCGGATCTTCTTCATTGCCACCGTCTGCCAGCTCACCTCCACCGGCCCGAAGCCGACGAGGGGGAGAGAGGATGTGGTGATCAGCGCCGGTTCGGCGCGAGCCGCCGGCGGAGCGCCTCCTTCGCCGGATGGCTCCCCAAGCGCTCGCCTCGCCTCCTCTCCTCGCACCCGAATCGCCATTTCGAGCACGGGTTGGGTGTAGTAATCGACATCGGTCCTGTCGACGCGGGCGATCTTCGCCTCGAGATCGAGCTCGCGCACGATGTAGCTCTCACCTTCGTGCAGGTAGATGGCCTCGGGATAGACGAGCTCGAGACCGCTCACCGCGTCGACGGTCCCCACCACCCTCCCGCCCTTGCCCGCTTCGAGAATGGTGTAGGTGTCATCGGAGATGGTGCGGAGGTTCACTTTTCGCGCGGGAAGATCGGGTGACGACCAGAAGTGCCGGCCTTCGATGACGCTGAGGCATCCTTCATCGGCGAGGATCTCGGCGACTTCGCGGCCGAGCGCGCCGAATCGGGGCAGTTCCGCATCGGTGAGCGGCAGCTCGTGGGCCGCACACCCCAGGTGCGCCGCAACCACATATGGATTCCCGGGATCGATGACCGCATGCTCCGGCGATCGCCCGAAGAAGGAGCGAGGGTGGCGCACGAGATACTGGTCGATGGGATCCTCGTGCGCGACGACGATGGCAAGGCTGTCGCGCCGGCCTCGTCCCGCCCGCCCGATCTGCTGCCAGGAGCTCGCGATCGTCGACGGGAATCCGACGAGCACCGCGGCATCAAGACCGCCGACATCGATCCCGAGCTCGAGGGCATTGGTGGAGACGACTCCGAGGAGCTCCCCCGAGAAGAGCTTGGCCTCGATCTCCCGCCGCTCCGCCGGCAGGTACCCGCTCCGGTAAGCACTTAGGCGCTCGGCGATGCGGTCTCCCCGCCGGCGAAGCTCATCCCGGGCATAACGAAAAACGAGCTCGGCCCCGACGCGCGATCGAGTGAAGGCGATCGTCGCCACACCGCGAGTCATGAGCTCGACGACGAGCCGCGAGGCCTCGAGGTTGGCCGATCTCCGGGTGATTCCGGCCGGGTCGAGCGGCGCCGGATTCCACAAGGCCACCGCCTTGCGCCCGCGCGGCGAGCCGTCCCCGGCCACTTCCATCGCCGGCCGGTCGAGCAGGCG
Source organism: Candidatus Eiseniibacteriota bacterium (assembly GCA_044867365.1). GTDB lineage: Bacteria > Eisenbacteria > RBG-16-71-46 > CAVPCR01 > CAVPCR01 > JBIOUT01. Next base: position 6,414 of record JBIOUT010000005.1, read on the forward strand.
GGAGGCCAGCTCGCCGGCGTTGCCGTGGCCGATGAGGAGATGTATCTCGGACTCGCTCCATGATGATGGGTGATGCGGTCGAGACGCCGGAGGACGTTGGCGACATGAGACCCGAATATGCCGCGATAGGTGTGGATCTCATCGATGACGACGATGGTCAATCGACTCAAGAAGCGGCTCCATCGCGGGTGATAAGGCAGGATTCCGGAGTGGAGCATGTCGGGATTGGTCAGGATG
>JBIOUT010000006.1:0-3069 GCA_044867365.1 Candidatus Eiseniibacteriota bacterium
GCTTCAAGCAGTTTCTCAATCCGACACCGTTCTCTGCATTTTTATCGGAGTTTCACGACTCGCGCCGTCGCCTTGCCGCCGGGTGCATCGAGGGTGAGGAAGTAGAAGCCGGAGGCGACCTCACGACCCTCGCTCTTTCCATCCCAACGGAGCAACCCGTCCCGATCGATGCGGAGCGTGCGCACGGTGCGGCCAGTCACGTCCTGGATCCGAAGGACCCCCCCCTTGCCGCCGGTGACCCCGAGCTCGAGCCGATCGCTGAATGGATTGGGATTGGCGGCGAGCGCCGGCCGCGGAGCCGCGGCCGATGCCCAGGGGATGGCGACCGGGAATGGCGGCAAGAATTCCAGCTCGCCATTGGCGGCGATCGCGACCAGGCGATACCAGGCCTCGGATCCAGCGGCGAGGCGCGCATCGTCATCGACGAATCGATACTCGGGTCCGCCCTCGAGGGGAGCCTCTCCGCTTCGCAGCATGAACTCGTATTCGCCGGCCAGCCGCCGTTCCACCCGGAAGCCGATCACATCCTCCGGGTTGGCAGGAGCGAATCGGAGCTCGACCCGCCCGGGTGCAGCCTCGACCTCGAGTCGCGCCAGCAAGACCGGCGTCGGCTGGTCGGCCTGATAGAGGCCGAAGCCTTCGGCGCAGGCGAAGAGCCGGAGCCGACCGCGCGCGGTATCGGCGTAGACCGCCCGCACATCGAGAGTCGGAAGCCCCGGGTTCCAGGCGCTCCACGGCATCGTCGAATCTCCGATCTGGCGGAAGACTCCGCCCGCCGAGGCGACGAAGCGATGGGTGCGATAGATGGCCAGGCTGCGCAGATCGAGATCGGTGAGGCCGTCGTTGCGCGCTTCCCAGAGCCCGCTCACCAACTCGAACAGACCGCCCGAGGTGGCGCTGAAGAGATGCCCGTCGGCATCGAAAGCGAGGTCACGCACGTCGAGGCTCGCGAGCCCATTGATCAATGGGCTCCATCCCAGGCCGCCATCGGTGGAATGAAAGACTCCGGCCGAGTCGGTGCCGGCATAGAGGAGCTCGGGCGTCGTGGGGTCGATGACCAGCGCCTGCACGTTGAGGCGGGTGAGCCCGTTGTTCATCGGGATGAAGGACGCTCCGCCGTTCAAGGAGAAGAAAACGCCATTGGCGGTCGCGGCGTAGATGAGCAAGGAATCGTCGGGGTTCGAGGTCATGGCGAGGTCGTGCACCTGACCGGACGAGATCGCCGTCACTTGCCAGGTATCGCCGCTGCCGGCGCTCCGCCGCCACACCCCTCCCCCGGTTCCCGCATAGCGGAGCGTGGGAGAAGCGACACAGATCACGTTGACCGCCGGATTCAGGTTGCCGTTCGAGTACTCCTCCCAGCTCCCTCCGCCGTCGAGCGAGCGATAAGCGCCCCCGGGCTCGCGAAATGTCCCGGTAGCTCCGGTCAACACCTCGTCCGCGAGCCCGGGGAAGGTCGCCACGGTGCGGCAGCGCATCGCCACGATTCCCCGATCGGAGCGCTGAAAGAGCTGGCCATCGCTCGAGCTGAAGACACCTCCTCGCACCGCCGTTCCACCGGCAAGTCCGGCGATGACCGTGCTTCCCACCTGGGCCAGTACCCGCACGTCACCCCCCGCAGGATTTCCGGGCACGAGCGCCCAGCTCGCACCGGCATTCGTCGAGCGATAGATGCCGCTCTGCGTGAACAAGGAGAAGCGGACTTGAGTGCCCGCATAAACGATGTCCGGTTTTCCAGCATCGATCAGGATATCCGCCAATCGCAGGTTGGTGAGGCCGGTCGTCGACAGCCCCCAGCTCTGGCCATCATCCGTCGAGCGATAGACGCCGCTCTCTTCCGGGGTGGTGGTCGTCGTTCCGGCGTAGAGATAACCGCCGCCGGGGCGGCGGGCGAGGGTCACCGCCTTGAGATTGTTCAAGCCCGAATTGCGCGGACTCCAGCTCAACCCGGCGTCGGTCGAGAGAAACACCCCGCCCAGCGTGGCGGCGAAGAGCGAGTCGCCGCTCACCGGCAGGATGTCGTGGACCTCGGCGGCGGGAAGCCCGTTCGAGCGCGACTCCCATCCGGCGCCGCCATCGGTCGAAAGCAGGATTGACCCGCTCTGCAGACCTGCCCACAACCGCCCGGCGAGATCGGCGGCGAGGACGAAGACGACCGCACTCTCCATGCCGGTATTGGCGGGAAGGAAGTTCGCTCCACCATCGGTCGAGCGATACACGCCGGCCCCATAGGTGCCGGCATAGACAACGCCGTCGCCGGCGACATGAACCGCGCCGACGTCCGGCACCGCTATTCCGGCGCCGCCCCGTGTCCAGTTCTGGCCGCCGTCAGCAGAGGTGAAGAGGGCCGCATAACCGGCGGCCACCCGAGTCGCCGGGTCGCCGGGACGGGTGGCGAGGGCGAGGATCGAGGCGCCCTCGGGTCCTACCGAACGCCAATCGGTGAGCTGGGCCATGGCGGGTGAGACCGCGGGAGGAGCCCAGCCGCTGGCCAAGAAGAGAGCCGCGAATGCTGCCACCGGCGCAACCGCACGCGTCATGATGTTTCTCCTCGAATGCCGCACGCGACGACATCCCCCTCCGGGGTGTGAACCGTTGGGCAACCGACTGGGCAAGAAGCGGGGTGGGCTTCGGGAGCAGCCGCCCCCGAGACAGGGGCAGGATGGTTATGAACCCGGTGAGTCTACGCTCCCTCAGGGCGGGCGGCTAGAGGGGGGAGGCTCGACCGGCCAAGAGCGGCGGCCGAGCCGCCGGCTCCCGCGGCGAGCAGCGCCTCCGCATAGCGCGGACCTTCCATCTCGTGCTTGAAGAAGGCGTAGATATCGAGTCCCCCGGCCGCCAGTAGGCCGAGCCGCTCCCCCCAGCGGGCGATCGCCTCCGGCGTGTAGGTTTCGCGGCGGAGCCTCAGATAGAGATAAGGCGCGGTGACCGAGAGCTCCGGCGCCCCCTCGTCGGTCTCATTGATGCACAGGCTCACCTGATGTTTCTCGAGCAGCCCGAGGACCTCACCGTCGAACCATGTCGGATGGCGGAACTCGAAGGCATAACGATGAACTGGAGGGAGGAGCT
>JBIOUT010000007.1:0-9954 GCA_044867365.1 Candidatus Eiseniibacteriota bacterium
ACCTTTGGATCGAGACGGCGCCCTGGGGGCGCCGGCAAGAATCCTTCGAGACCGAGACGAGCTCTCGCTCGGATCGGAGCGGGTGGCCCAAAAAGGCTACCAGGTGGGGAGCCTCCTCGGGGGGCCCGATCCGGCGGGGGACGCCTGATCGGTCAGCCCCCGATCCACTTCAAGGGCTCGACCCGACCTCCGGCCAGGCCAGCGCTTCCCTCGCCCCCGGCCAATCCGGCTCGATTCGTTTCCAGTCGATTCGCAGCCGATTGCCTTCCACCGGAGAGCGCACATCCAGTCGCCGGGCGATCGCCAATCCGCCGATCATCTGATGGCGATCGAACCGAGCGTCCATGATCACCTTCCCATTGGCATCACGGCGCACCAGACGCCGGAGAACCGGTGGATGCCCGGCAAGCCGTGCCTCTTCGCTGCCGTCCGCCAGCCGAGCGGTGAGAACATAGTCCCCGTCCCGTCGCTCGATCGCGACATCGGGCGTCCAGCGCCCCCAGAGGACCGGGAGCCCGAAGAGCAACCCTTCGAGATCGCGCACTCCGGCGGCTCGCCCGAGAACCGGCGAGAAGAATTCGTCGGCATCGACCGGGGATGGAAGCTCTGCTCCCTCCTGCCAGACGAGACCCTCCTCACTAGCCCATAGCACGGAGCGTGCCCCGAACAATCCGAAGACTCCGGAGAACTCCATGTCGGCTCGCAACTGATGAGGAGCGGCGAGGATCACCCGGATGCGTCCCCGCCCTTCCCGTCCCTCGAGGCGGCAGTGGAGGCGGCCGCTCGCCATCCAGCTTCGTAAGGAATGGATTTGCGCCGAGTCGGGGGCGACGACCTCGCCCGCGAAGGCGGCCGGATCGACCGGGACCCTGAGACGGGGAGCGCAACCCCCGGCGACGATGACGAGAGCGAGGACCGAAGCGATCGCGAGCCACTCCCGCCGATCGATCGACCTGGGTCTAGCGGAGTCGAGGATCGAGGACATCTCGAAGCGCATCGCCAGCCAGGTTGAAGGCGAGAACGGTGAGGAGAATGGCGATCCCGGGGCTCGTCACCACCCAGGGAGCACGGAAAAGGAGCTCCCGTCCCTGGCTCATCATCGCCCCCCATTCTGGAGTCGGCGGTTGAGCGCCGAGACCCAGAAAGGAAAGTCCCGCCGCGTCGAGGATGGCGGTGGCGATGCCGAGAGTGCCCTGGACGATGAGCGGCGGGAGCGCGTTGGGGAGTATCGAGCCGGCGACGACCCGAGTATCCGAAGCCCCGAGGGCGCGTACCGCGAGCACGTACTCCTCTTCCTTGATGGCAAGGACCGAGGCGCGGGCGAGCCGCGCCACCTGGGGGATGATGACGACGGCGACCGCGAGCATCGCATTGTCGAGACTCGGTCCGAGAACCGCGACGACGACCACGGCGAGGAGGACCGACGGCAAGGCGAGGAGGAGATCGACCACCCGCATGAGCACGAGATCGATCGCCCCTCCACCGTAGCCGGCGACGAGCCCGATGAGGGTGCCGATGACGAGGGCGATCCCGACCGCCATCAGGCCGACGGTGAGCGAGATGCGGGCGCCGTGAATCACCCGGCTCAAGACATCGCGCCCGAGTTCGTCGGTGCCGAGCGGATGGGACGACGAAGGCGGAGTGGCGCCGCGATAGAGATCCTGAGCCAGCGGATCGTGCGGGGCGATCCAGGGAGCGGCGAGGGCGACGACAATCATCAGCGAGGTGAGCGCGAGACCGAAAAGGCCGGCTCGGTGGCGGCGGAAACGGCGCCAGGCGGCATGCTTCTCTCCTGCAGGTCTCATCCCTGGCGCACGCGTGGATCGAGGATCGAGTAGCCGAGATCCACGATCAGGTTGACGAGAACGAAGGCGGTGGCGATGACCAGCACCCCTCCCTGCACCGCCCGGAAGTCCCGGGCATGGACCGCGAGGAGAAGCCACCTCCCGACACCCGGCCAGGCGAAGATGGTTTCGGTGATGATCGCTCCTCCGAGGAGCGAGCCGAACTGGAGACCGAGCACGGTGAGGGTGGGGATGAAGGCGTTGCGCACCGCATGCCGCATGACCACCGCCATCTCGCCGAGCCCTTTGGCTCGCGCGGTGCGCACGTAATCCTGGCGCAAGGCGTCGAGCAGGCTCGAGCGTGTCATCCGGGCGACGACCGCCATGGGAATGGTGGACAGGGCGAAAGATGGGAGGGCGATGTGGGCGAGAGCGTCGGCGAAGGCACGCCAATTCCGGGCGACGAGCGCGTCGACGGTGAGAAAGCCGGTCAGGCGCGCGACCGCGAGTCCGGTATCGAGCCGGCCGCCGATCGGCAACCAGCCGAGCTCGACGCCGAAGAACAGCATGAGCATGAGCCCGAGCCAAAAGATGGGCATCGAGACTCCGACCACCGCCCCCATCATCGTCAGCTGATCGATGATCGTGCGATGGCGCACCGCGGCGAGCGCCCCGAGCCCGATCCCCACGACCGCGGCGATCGCCATCGCCGCCACCGCCAGCTCCACCGTCGCCGGGAAGCGGTTCGCGATCTCGCGGGTCACCTCTTCATGGGTCTTGAGCGAGCGGCCCAGGTCGCCGTGCAGGAGTCCGGTCAGGAATCTCCCATACTGCCGCCATAGGGGATCGCCCAGGCCGAGCTCGGCGCGGAGGGTGGCGAGAGCGGCCGGGGTCGCGCGCTCGCCGAGCATGACCTGAGCGGGATCGCCGGGCACGAGATGGATGAGCAGGAAGACGGCGATCGAAAGGGCGAGCAAGGTGGGGACGAGAAGCAGAATTCGCCGCCCGGCGTAGGCGAGCATGGCGGATCAGGATCGACCCGGATCGCGGGCCGCCGAGCTGTCGCCCGCCGCCACATCGCCCAGGCTGACGTTCTGGAAGCGGAGCTGGCCGGTCGGATGCATGATGAAGCCGCGCACCGACCTGTCGAAGGCGATGACATCGGTCATGTGCGCCAGTGGACACCAGGGAGCGTCGCGATGCGCAATTTCTTGCGCTTTCTTGTAACTTTCGACGCGATGGGCGTGATCCAGGGAGCGCTGCGCATCCATGATCAGGCGATGAAACTCCTCCCCCTTGTAGAAAGCCACGTTGGTGGAAGGATAGGCCGCGGCGACATCCCGATCGAGGAGCGCGTAGAGGAAGTTGTCCGGATCTCCATTGTCACCGGTCCAACCGAGGAGGCAGAGGTCATGCTTCCCGTGCTGGACGAGGTCGAGATAGGTCCCCCACTCGTAGGTGACGATTCGCGCCCGGATCCCGACCTGCGCCAGGTCCGCCTGCACCGCCTGCGCCACCTTCTCGGGCTCGGGCATGTAAGGACGGGGCCCGGTCATCGTCCACAGCGTGGTCTCGAAGCCCGCAGCATAGCCGGCCTCGGCGAGCAGCGCGCGCGCGCGCGGGGGATCGTAGGGATAGGGCTCGAGCTCGGAGTCGAATCCCCAGATGGTCGGCGGCAGCGGACCCGCCGCCTCCGACCCCAAGCCGCGATAGAGGGCGTGGATGATCCCCTGGCGGTTGATCGCATGGTTGATCGCTTGCCGCACCCGCACGTCGGTGAAGGGCGCCTTCTCGCAATTCATCGCCAGATAGGCGACGTTCATTCCCGGCTGGCGCATGAGGGTGAGGTGCGGATTACGCTCGATCGCCGTCACCTCGTCGGGAACGATGCCGTCCATCCCGTCGAGCTCTCCCTTGCGCAGGGCGAGGAGCCGCACCGAGTTCTCGGGGATCGATCGAAAAATGAGCCGATCGAGCTCGGTCTTACCGCCCCAGTACTCTGGGAAACGCTCGAGGGTGATGTGATCGTCCTTCACCCACTCGACGAAGCGAAAGGGGCCGGTCCCGATCGGATGCTTGAAGAACTCCTCCGCGGAGGAGGCGACCGCAGTCGGGCTCACCACCGAGGCGAAAGGCATGGCCAGGTCGGCGAGGAAGGGAGCGGTCGGCTTCTTGAGCCGGATCGTCACCTCGAGCGGCCCGGTGGCGGCGACATCGGCGATCACGTCGTCCATTCCCATCGCCCGCCAGAACGGGTAGTTGCCGCCCACTTGATGGAAGGGATGCGGCGGGTTGCGCTCCATCTGGCGAGCGAAGGAGAAGACGACGGCCTCGGCATCGAGCGGAGTCCGATCGTGAAAGCGCACCCCGGGTCTCAGGTGGAAGGTCCAGACGAGCCCGTCGGGGCTCATGCTCCAGCTCTCGGCCAGACAAGGCTCGATCTCGGTCGAGCCTTCTCGATAGCGTACGAGCCCCTCGAAGAGGCTCTGGATGACCTTGAACGACTCGCCGTCCACCTCGTGCGCCGGATCGAGGCCGACCGAGTCGAAGCCGCGGCCGAAGATCAGGGTCGATCCGGCCGCCGAGCGTTCTCCGCTCAGGTCGCGGCCCTGTCTCATCGCTTCCCCTCGCTGGCAAGCAAGGGTGAAGGGAAAAAGTCCGATCAGGAGCCGAGCGAGCGCATTCCGAGTCCCCAACGCGATCATGGCCGCCAGTCTATGAGGTTCCCGGAGGGCTGTCACGCCGCGCACGCGGTGCCCCTACACCATTGCCGGGTCGCGCACCTCACCCTACAATGCCGCCCATGTGCGGCATCGTCGGCATCGTCGGGGCGAGAGATCCAATCGACGCGCGCGCGGTCCTCGCCATGCGCGACCGACTCGCCCATCGCGGCCCCGATGACGCCGGCCTCGCCGTCACTCCCGACGGGCGCACCGCCCTCGGCCATCGGCGCCTGGCGATCCTCGACCCGACCGCCACCGGCCATGAGCCGATGTGGAATCGGTCGCGCACCCTGCTCGCCGCCGCCGACGGCGGCATCACCAACTTCCGCGAGCTCGCCGCCGAACTCTCGGGCGCAGGCTATGCCTTTGCCACCCGATCGGGCACCGAGGTCCTGCTCGCCGCTTGCGAACACTGGGGAGTCGGCGCGATCGAGCGGCTGCGCGGCGCCTTTGCGTTCGCAGTGCGCAACGAGGAGGCCGATGAGTGCTTGCTCGCCCGCGACCGTCTGGGGGTCAAGCCTCTCTATTACGCGGTGATCGACGGCGCCCTCCACTTCGCCTCCGAGGCCACCGCTCTCCTCGCCGCTCCCTCGATGCCGCGCGAGCTCGATCTCGAAGCGCTGGGGGATTACCTCGCCTACGGCTATGTCCCCGGCGAGCGTTCGATCTGGAAGAGCATCCGCAAGCTGCCGGCCGCCCATCGGCTCGTCTTCCGCCACGGCGACAACGGCGAGCCCGAGATCCGGATCGAGCGCTATTGGCAGCCGCCGGAAGCCGGCGAGGTCGTCGAGCCGACCGGCGACGACATCTCCCGTCTCCGCGAGGTGCTCGAGGAGGCGGTGCGTCTCAGCATGGTCGCCGATGTCCCGGTGGGCGCGCTCCTTTCCGGCGAGCTCGACTCATCGCTCCTCATGGCGTTGATGGGAGCGACCGGCGACCGCGTCCATTCGTATACGATCGACTTCGACCGCGACCCGCAGCGCTCCCGCCTGGCCTTCGCCCGGCGGGTGGCCGAGCGCTATGCCGCCGAGCATCACGAGCGACGCCTCATCCTCGATCGGTCTCTCACCACGCTCACCCGAGCGGTGTCGATCCACGACGAGCCCTTCGCCGACGAATCGATCGTCCCCCATTTCCTCGCCGCTCAGGACGTGGCGGCGGAGATGAAGCTCGCGGTATCGAGCGAGGGGGGTGGGGTGGTTCTGGGGGCCGAGCCGGACCCGGCGACATCGCCACCCGGCACGCGCAATCTCGAGCGCTTGTTCGGCCAGACCTGCTTCTTCGACGCCCAGAGTCGCCGCGCCCTCCTCGATCCGGCGATCACCCGGTCGATGGACGACGATGTCCTTCGCCTCTATCGCCCGCACTGGCATCCGGAGCTCCCCGCACGTCGCCGATTGCGTTTCCTCGAGCTCCACACCCTCGCCGATCACATGCTCACTCGCATCGACCGCGGGGGGATGCATCACGCCCTCGAGGTTCGATTGCCGCTCCTCGACCACCAGGTGGTGGAGGAGGGGCTGCGCCTGGGGCACGCCTCCGGCCGAGCGAACGGTCACCCGCCGCTCAACGCTCTTGCCAGCGATCTCTTGCCGGAGAAGGAGCCATCGACGGCTCCGTTCGGCTGGAGATGGCTCGAGGGACTTGGAAAGCACGCCCGCGCCATGCTCAGCGGCAGATCGTCCGGTCATTCGCCGATGGGTCGCTCGCCGTTCGATCCCCATGATCGATCTCCCGAGATGTCCGCCGAGGGAAGGGCGCGGCTGCTTTCGGGGGGGCTCGTCCGCCGCGGACTGGTGCGCCTCACCGCGGTCGAGCATCTGCTCGCCGGCGACTCGCGCCGCCATCGCCGGCGCGCCTGGCTGCTCCTCGTCCTCGATCTCTGGCTCGACACTCATCTCGACTGAAGCAAGTGAGCGAGGCGTGACCGAGGCGACGATTTCCGCCGGTGAACGCGCCTCATCACCACCGCTCCGGGTCGCCTATCTGCTCAACAGCTTCCATCCGCTCATCGGCGGCGCCGAGCGCCATGCGGCCGCCCTCGCCCGCGAGGAGATCCGCCGCGGTCACCAGATCGCGGTCTTGACCCGCCGCCGGCGAGGGCTCGCCGTCCACGATCATCTCGGGCCGATTCCTATTCACCGGGTGTCGGCCGGTCCCTTCGGCGCACTCGGATTCACCACATCGGGGGTGATGGCGCTCTTTCCCGAGCGGCGGCGCATCGATGTCGTCCACGCCCATCAGGCGCGATCCCCGGCGCTCATCGGCTTCGTGTTGCGCGCCCTCGGCGGCCCGCCGCTCGTCGTCATGCTCGCCGGCCGGGATGTTCCCGATCTGCCGCGCGGCATCGATCCATCGACTCGCTCCCGCCTCGCCGTGCTCCGCCGCGCCGACGCGGTCGTGGCCTTGACCCCGGAGATGGGCGAGCGGGCGGCGGCCCTCGGCGTGCCGCCCCATCGCTTGCAGGTCATCCCCAACGGCGTCGACGGTGAGCGCTACCGCCCTGCCGAAGAGGCTCGGCGGCGTGAGGAGAAGTCGGCGATCGGGATTGCCGCCGATTCGCTCGTCGTCCTCTATGTCGGGCGACTCGAGCCGGTGAAGGGACCCGATCTGCTGCTCGCCGCCTGGCGGCAGATCGCGGCGGCCAATGCCTGGCTGTTGATCGCCGGCGACGGACCCGAGCGAGCGGCGCTCGAGTCGGAGGTCGGCGATAGTTCCCGGATCCGCTTCCTGGGACGAGTCGAGGATCCCGCCCCGCTCTATCGCGCCGCGGACATCGTCGTCTTGCCCTCCCGCTCCGAGGGAATGTCGAACACCCTTCTCGAAGCGATGGCGAGCGGAATCGCAGTCATCGCCACCGGTGTGCCGGGCAATCGCGCGGTGGTCGACGATGGGGTGAGCGGACAGCTGGTGGATCCGGATGCGGCGGCGATCACCGCGGCTCTCGATCGCCTGATCGCCGATCGAGGCGAGAGGCAACGTCTGGGAGAGGCGGCGGCACGCGTGGTGCGGTCGCGCTATGACATGAAGACGACCGCCGACGCCTACGAGGCGCTCTATCGCCGGCTCGCCGCCGAGTCGAGAACGTGCACGAGACCCGCGACGGCCGCGGCGATGCGCCCGTAGACCCGCAGGAAGAGATCGGCGTTGCCGAACATCGGATCGGGGATCTGGGGTGACGCGCTCCGATCGGGATCGAAGCGGGCCAGGAGCTCGACCTTCCTCGCCGCCCGCGGAAAGGCGGTGACGAGCCGTTCTTTCTGGCCGAGATCCATGACCACGATCAAGTCGGCGAGCTCGACCATGGCCAGAACGATCGGCCGCGACCGGTGGGCGTCGAGCGAGACTCCATGAGCGAGCGCCGCGGTTCGCGCCGCCTCGGGCGCCGGGTCGCCGAGCCCGGCGTGGAGGCCGGCCGATTCGACGACCATCGCCGTCTCATCCCTCGCTCGCTGCGTGTCCTCGAGTCGAGCCCGGAGCAGAGCCTCGGCGAATGGACTCCGGCAGAGGTTGCCGTCGCAGAGGACGAGAATACGGCGGCACGAGCGCGGCATGAGCGGTCCGGCCCCGAGCAAGCGGGCGACCCGGGCCCCGGCATCCGCCCCTCGCCGCCCGAGTCCCTCTGCCACCCGACGCACGAAGCCCGGGGATCGGCGGAGCTCGTCCTCGCCTTCAACCATGCCGCCGCCCGAGAGCCGGAGCGGCAAGCAGCACCCACAGCATCACGTCTTCCTGATCCCAGAAATAGGTCTGGAAGATGCCTGCCACCGCGAACGCGGTGGAAGCGGCGAGGGCGATGGCAATGAGGTCGCGCTCGGCGGCGGGGTTGGAATGGGGATCGGCATCGAGACTCGCCCGCACCCGATCGACACGACGGAGCGTGCGGGTCGCCCCGAGGATCGAACCTCCGACGAGGAGGAAATAACCGGCAAGACCGAGCGGCCCGCCGTCGAGCGCCGCGCGCAAGAGATCGCAATGCGCATGCACGGTGGAATGGATCCGTCCCGGCGTCCAGTAATAGGGGAAGAGCTCTTCGAATCGTCCCGGCCCGATGCCCCAGGGATGATCGGCGAGCATCCGCAGCGAGGCTTGCCAGAGCCTGAGTCGCGGCGGCATGCCGCGCCATTGAAAGGCGTCCTCCACCCGCAGGCGCACGCTCGGATCGATGACGAGCGCTCCGATGACGGCGATGCCACTGATCGCCGCCAGGATGAGCGCCCGCCGCCCGCGCCGAGGAAGGAGGAGGGCAAGAAGACCGGAGGCCGCCCCACCCCAGGCGCTCCGCGCATAGCTCCACAAGAGCCCGAGGGCGAGCGGCGGCACGAGGAGCACCGGTGGGCTTCGCCAGGCCTTGAGCCCCGCCGCCAGGCCCACTGCCGCCAGGAGCAGGAGCATCACCGATCCGCCGTAGGTCAGATGATGGCCGAAGGTGCCGGTGGCCACGAACACGTTGTCGCCGTACGGCTCGAGAGCGCGGTCGCGGAGGACATCGATCCCCCTGAAATGTTGCCAGATGGCGTAGAAAGCCACGACCACCCCGGCGGCGGCGGCAAGTCCCACCACCCGCCGATAGAAGATGGGGCGGCTTGCGGCGACCGCTGCGAGGGCGGGAAGAGCAATGAGCACCCCGTGCTTGAGGAAGGGATCGATGACATGCCCGGGGGTGCCGTTGATGAGCGCCGCCAGGATCTCGCCGGCGAAGATGAAAACCAGGGCGAGGAGGGTGAGCCGCGAGAACGGCCCCCCGATCGCCTTCCGGCGCCAGGCCACGATCCAGAAGACGACGAAGAGACCGAGAAGAATCTGCGAGGCAGCGAGCGAGATGGGGACGGCCGCGGCGAAACCGAGGAGCGACGCTTCGAGGAAGCCCTGAACCGGATTCAGCCTTGTGCGGTGGTGGGGATGCGGCGGCTCATCGCCCGGGGCGAGAAGTCCCGTCGCCTCCGAGCGCAGCGGACCTGCCGCGCGATCGCCCTCGTCTGCCAACCGAGCCCTCCTTGGCCCCGCCCGTCATCGGTCCCGCGCGACCTCGAATCCGCGAGACGCTTTCCGCGAGAAACTTTCCGCGAGATGCTTCGAGATTAACGAGAAAAATGGCCGCCGCGACGCCTGGAACGACCTGCGGACGAACGCTCGGAGGCGTTCTCCTCTCCTTCGTCTCCCGCCTCATCATCATCCGCTCTGATCACCCAGTCGGCGCCGTCGAGATCGGTCAGCTTGCCCAGGCGCTTGAGCGCTTCCCGCGCCGCTTCCTGCTCGGCTTGCTTCTTGTTGCTGCCTCTGCCTTCGCCGAGGCTCTTGCCATGGACGATGACCTCGACGGTGAACACTTTCTCGTGGTCGGGCCCCTCTTCCGAAGAGGTCCGATAGCGCGGATGGGTCTTGTACTCGGCCTGCACCAACTCTTGAAGGATGTTCTTGAAATTGGTGTGCGCCCGATCGGCGAG
>JBIOUT010000008.1:0-3542 GCA_044867365.1 Candidatus Eiseniibacteriota bacterium
CTCGGGGCGACGCGTCCGACGGCAGTCAATCTTTTCTGGGCGCTCGAGCGCATGCGCCGGTTGGTCGAGCGGCCCGCGGGTTGGCCGAGCGCCGAGGCGATGGCCGAGGCGGTCGGCGCGGAGGCGGTGGCCGTTCACGAGCAGGACCTCGAGCAGTCGCGGCGGATCGGCGCGCACGGTGTTGCGCTCCTCCCGGATCGCGCCACCGTTCTCACTCATTGCAACGCCGGCGGGCTCGCCACGGGTGGATTGGGGACGGCGCTCGCCATCGTCTATGCGGCGCACGAGCGCGGGAACTCGCTCCGGGTGCTCGTCGACGAGACCCGGCCGCTCCTCCAGGGATCGCGGCTCACCGCATGGGAGCTCGATCGGGCGGGGATCCCGGTCACCTTGATCACCGACTCGATGGCCGGCGCCGCCTTCTCCCGCCTGGGGATCGACCTCGTTCTGGTGGGCGCCGATCGCATCGGCCGGAATGGCGATACCGCCAACAAGATTGGCACCTATGCGCTCGCCGTTCTCGCCCGCGAGCATCGGGTGCCTTTCTATGTCGCCGCCCCCTCGACCACCATCGATCCCGAACTCGAGAACGGCCTGGCGATCCCGATCGAGGAGCGTGCGGCGGAGGAGGTCCGGGGGGTGGCCGGGGTTCCCACCGCCCCTCCCGGGATCCCGGTCTGGAACCCCGCCTTCGACGTCACCCCCCATGCGCTCGTGACCGCCATCATCACCGAGCATGGGGTCATCCGGCCCCCCTATGCCGGCCGCCTGGCGGCCCCGGCGGATGCCGGTTTTGCACGTTGACACCTCCGGATCAGCCTGCTAACTTCACGCCCTTGCGCAGCTTGCCCTGACCCTTGCGTGTTCCGTCGCACCTCCCGGTTCGGGGGTCTTGCGGAAAGCAGGGGGTTTTTGTGTCTCGGGGCGAGGTTCATTCGCTACCGAGTCGAGTCACGACGGCGAAGCGAGACAATCGATTGCCATGAGTCTGGCGAGTATGAAGACCTATACGCCCCGTGCGGGCGACGTGAAGCAAACCTGGGTCGTGGTGGACGCCGACGGGATAGCGCTCGGCCGGCTGGCATCACGGGTGGCGACAATCCTCAAGGGAAAGCACAAGCCCGCTTATACCCCGCACCTCGATCTCGGCGATTTCGTCGTCGTGGTCAATGCCGCGCGGGTGCGCCTCACCGGCCGGAAGAGCGAGCAGGGGACTTACTTCCGCCATTCGAACTATCCCGGCGGCGCTCGCTTCATTCCGATGGCGGAGGTGCTCTCCCGCCGTCCCGAAGAAGTCGTGCGGATGGCGATCAAGGGGATGCTGCCCAGGCATCGGCTCGGCCGGGCGATGATGCGCAAGCTCAAGGTTTATGCCGGCCCCGAGCATCCGCACGCCCCGCAGAAGCCCGAACCCCTTGAGATCAAAGGCTGATTCACGAGTCAGGAGATTCCATGGAGGAAAGGATTCAGGTCACCGGCCGCCGCAAGACATCGGTGGCTCGCATCTCCTTGCGACCGGGCAGCGGGCAGCTCCTGGTCAACGGCCATACGCCGAAGGAGTACTTCAAGCGCGAGACCCTGGTCATCCAGGCGCTCGAGCCGCTCCGCGCCACCGAGACCCGCGATCGCTTCGATGTCGATGCCATGGTCCGGGGGGGCGGACTCACCGGGCAAGCGGGCGCTCTACGCCTGGGGCTAGCGCGAGGGCTGGTGCGGGCGCTACCCGATCTCCGTCCGGCGTTACGCAAGGGTGGCTTTCTCACCCGCGACGCGCGCGAGAAGGAGCGCAAGAAGTATGGACAGGCGGGAGCGCGCAAGCGCTTCCAGTTCTCCAAGCGTTAGGTCGCCGAACCTCTCGGCGCCCGGATGAGCCGAGGCACCGGGAGCAGAACACACGCCACATGAGTTTCGGTTGCCGCCCTCGCCGGGCGGCTCGGGTGGCGGAGGTCCAAACCGAAAACACGGAGGATTCAATGGAAATAAGTCTCAAGGACCTCCTCGAAGCGGGGGTCCACTTCGGGCACCAGACGAGGAGATGGAACCCGAAGATGAAGCGCTTCATCTTCATGGAGCGCCACGGCATCTACATCATCGATCTGCAAAAGACCCTGCAGGCGGTCAACCAGGCGCGCCAGGTGATCGAGGACAAGGTGCGCCGTGGGGGCAAGGTCCTCTTCGTCGGCACCAAGCGTCAGGCGAAAGATCCGCTCATCCGCGAGGCCGAGCGATGTGGCATGTACCACATCACCGAGCGCTGGCTCGGCGGGATGCTCACTAACTTCAAGACCATTCGCAGCTCGGTCAAGCGCCTGCTCGATATCGAGGCGATGGCCGCCGACGGCACCTACGAGAAGATGTCCAAGAAAGAGGTGGCCCGGCACGAGAAGCAGCGTCTCAAGCTCGAGAAGGTGTTTTCCGGCATCAAGCAGATGGAAACGGTGCCGGCGCTGGTTCTCATCGTCGACACCAAGCGCGAGCGCATCGCGGTCAACGAGGCCAACCGGATCGGCGTTCCGATCATCGGTATCGTTGACACCAACTGCGATCCCGATCCCATCGATTACCCGATTCCAGGCAACGACGACGCCATCCGCGCCATCGAGCTCTATGCCCGTCTGGTGAGCGACACAGTCTTGAGGGTGGCGAGCGAGGCCTCCGAGGGAGCCGTCCTCGGAGAGACCGCTGCTCCCGCCGCCGAGGCCGGAGCCGACGAGGGGCAGGGTTCGACGATGGACGAGGAGGAGGCGACGGCGGCCAACAGTCGGGAAGCCTGAGCCGAGCGAGCAATAAGACCATGAGGCAGAGCATGACCGAGGAAACCAACGTTTCGGCCTCCAAGGTGCGCGATCTCCGGGAGAGGACGGGGGCCGGCGTCATGGATTGCAAGCGCGCCCTGTCGTCGGCCGGCGGCGACATGGAGCAGGCGATTGAATTCCTGCGTAAGCAGGGAATCGCCTCCGCCTCGAAGAAGGCCGGGCGCGAGACTCGCGAGGGTCAGGTCCACGCCTATATCCATCCTGGGGGACGGGTCGGCGCTCTCATCGAGGTGACCTGCGAGACCGACTTCGTCGCCCGCACCGGCGACTTCCAGAACCTCTGCCGCGAGCTGGCGATGCAGGTAGCGGCCACCGAGGTGACGGGAGTGGATGAGCTCGTCGCCGGGCCCTACATCCGCGACCCCGGGCAGAAGGTGGGCGATCTGGTCACCGCCGCGATTGCCAAGCTCGGCGAGAACATCACCGTGCGCCGCTTCACCCGTTACCGGTTGGGCGAGGAGTAGACAGGGATCTGGGGCTCGCCCCAGGCCCCAGGCACCCGGCTCGCCGGAGGACGAGGTGTCGGAAACCCGTTACAAGCGCGTTCTCCTCAAGCTCTCCGGGGAGGTCCTCGCCGGCGACCTGGGTTTCGGCATCGACCCCGAGCGGTTGGCCCAGATCGCCGAGGAAGTGGCCGAGGTTCGCGCCCTGGGGGTCGAGACCGGGATCGTCATCGGGGGCGGCAACATCTTTCGCGGGCTCGAGGCCTCGACCAACGGCATGGAC
>JBIOUT010000009.1:0-5825 GCA_044867365.1 Candidatus Eiseniibacteriota bacterium
GTGCCCACCACCCTGGCGGTGCACCGGCTCGCCCGCAAGCTCGACATCGAGATGCCGATCACCGAGCAGGTGCACCGGGTGCTGTACGAGGGTCAGGATGCCCGCTCGATGTTGGGCGCCCTGATGAGCCGTCAACCCAAGTCCGAGGTCGGCTGATCCCGTTTGGGGGCGGACCTCGACCGGAGGAACCATTGGCGATAAGGAATAGCCAAGAAAGCAAGGAGGGGGCGGGGAAGCTCTACTACTCGATCAGCGAAGTCGCGGAGTTGGTTAATGTCAGGGCTCACGTCCTCCGCTACTGGGAAACGCAGTTCAAGATGCTGCACCCGCGGAAGAACCGCGCCGGCAACCGGAACTACCGGATCAAGGACGTCAAGATGGCGCTGCGGATCAAGAAGCTCCTCTACGACGAGGGCTTCACCATCGCCGGCGCACGCCGCAAGCTCCTCGACGAGCGCAAGAGCCGTGAGTCTCAGACCCAGCTCGATTTCGTCGGCATCTCCAAGGAGGACTTCCTCAAGATGCTCCGGCGCGACCTCTCGGAGCTTCTCGAGGTGGTTCAGGGCGAGAAGAGCATCGAGTCCCTGGGCCAGCGAAGCATCGAGGAGAGCGACGAGCTCGATGCGGCGCGCCAGGGCATCTTCGGCGATCTGGATCTGAACGGCGCCGGGGAGGGCGAGGAGGAAGCGCGCGAGAACCCCGCTCCTCAGCACGGCCGGACGCCTGCACGCTAAGCCCGACGCCAGCAATGAAGGGGAGTTCTCGGTCGAAGGAGAGTCGTCCGTCTAAAGGGGTTTGTCAGCCGAAGGGGGCTTGTCGGCTGACCGGCTGGTGGCTAAACTGGGCTTCCCCGCTTGGGATGATTGGGGTCGGGGCGTGGCGCAGCCTGGTAGCGCACTAGCATGGGGGGCTAGTGGTCGCTGGTTCAAATCCAGTCGCCCCGACCATCTTCTTCTCGGTCTACCGGGGCGCGTCCCCGTCCCCGCATTACCCGCCCCACGTCGGCGCTCGACTCGAACGCCGGTCACCCGGGCCGTCTCCAGGGTGTCCCGCGTGATCGCCTTCTTTCTCTACAAGCTGGGTAGCGCCCTCAATCGCCTCCTCCCGGCGTCGGTCTGTTACGGGATCGCCCTCGTCCTTGCCGATCTCAATTTCCTCATCAACCGCCGCTCCCGTCGCGCCGTGATCGCCAACTTGACTCGGGTCCTGGGCAGCGAAGCGAGCGGTGAGCGTGCCGCGAGTCTCGCCGAGATCGACCGCATCGCCCGTCGCGTCTTCCATCACTTTGCCTTCAACATCGTCGACTTCATGCGCTTCCCGCTCCTCGATCTCGAGTCGCTGCGTCAGGTGGTCGATATTGAAGGCTGGGAGCATCTGCAGAGGGCGCATGCGGAGGGGCGGGGCGTCATCCTGCTCTCCGCTCACATCGGCAACTGGGAGATCGGCGGGGCGGTGTTCGGTCTGAGCGGCATCCGATTGCGCGCCGTGGCGCTCGATCATGGCGCCGGGCGGGTGACCCGTTTCTTCGCTGAGCGCCGGCGAGCCAAGGGCATCAAGAGCCTGCCCCTCGCCGGCTCGACCTACGCCATCCTCGAAGGCCTGCGCGCCGGGGAAGCGGTTGCGCTCATTGTCGATCGTGATTTCGCCCACCAGGGGAGGCCCGTCGCCTTCTTCGGCGAGACAACGATGATGCCGCGAGCGCACGCCAGCCTGGCGCTCAAGACTGGGGCGCCGCTTTTGCCCTGCTTCCCGCTGCGTGAACCGAACCATCGCTTCCGGCTGATCATCCGCCCGCCGGTTTCGACCGAGCGATTGCCCGCCGACGACCGCGTCGGGACGCTCGTCGCCCGCTGTCTCCGGGTGTTCGAAGAGATGATCCGCCGCCATCCCGACCAGTGGTGCGTCTTCGTGCCGCTCTGGGGAGGGGCGGAAGAGGAAGGGTCGAAGGTCGGGGAGCAGACCGGAAAGGAAGCCCCACCGGCGCAATGACCACCGGGATGGACACTCCCAGGCGGGTGTTTGCCGTCATTCCCGCCTATAACCCGGGGCCGGCGCTCGGGCCGGTGGCCCAGGGGGTGGCCGATCGGCTGGGAGCCGATCGGGTATTGGTCATCGACGACGGCTCTCGCGACTCCGCCGCCGACCTGGCGAAAGCCGCCGGAGTTCGCGTCATCCGCCACCCGGAGAACCGAGGCAAGGGAGCGGCGCTGCGCACCGGCTTCGACCAGGCGCTCGCCGACGGCGCCGACTGGGTCATGACGCTCGACGCCGACGGCCAGCACGACCCGGGCGAGATCCCGACCTTCCTCGCCGCGGCGACGCGCGGCGGCGCCGATCTCATCGTCGGCGACCGCATGGCGGATTTGAGCTGCATGCCGTGGCTCCGCATCTTTGCCAATCGCGCCACCTCCTTTATCATTTCGCTTCTTGCGGGGCAGTGGATCCGCGACTCGCAATCGGGTTTTCGTCTGATCGCGGCGCCGATTCTGCGCGCCGTCGATCTCCGTTTCGATCGCTTCGACGCCGAATCGGAGATCCTGGTCAAGGCGGCGCGGGCTGGATTCCGGATCGGCGAGGTGCCGATCGGCACCATCTATGGATCGGAGAGGAGCACCATTCGCCCCCTCCGCGACACGGTGCGGTTCGCCGTGCTGATCGTGCGGCTCCTGCCGGTCGTTTGGCGGCGGGCGAGCCCGACTGCCCGACGGGGTCGCCTCCCACCGGCTGAGCACCGGAGATCGCGGTGACTACTCCAGAGCCTTTGCTCATCCTGATCACCAACGACGACGGGATCCATGCGCCGGGCCTCCTCGCGCTCCGGCGCGCCCTCGCCCCCCTCGGCCGCGCCGTGTGTGTGGCGCCCGATCGCGAGCAATCGGCGGCAAGCCACGCCCTCACCCTCCACCATCCGCTCCGCATGACGACCCTCGAGCCCGACGTCGTCAGCGTCGACGGGACGCCGACCGACTGCGTCCTCCTCGCGGTTCATGCGGTGCTCGAACGCCGGCCGGACATCCTGGTGTCCGGCATCAACTACGGTCCCAATCTCGGGGACGACGTCAACTACTCGGGAACGGTGGCCGCGGCCATCGAGGGCCACCGCCTGGGCATCCCCTCCCTCGCCGTGTCGCTCGGGCGCGAGGAGGGAAGGGATCTCGACTTCGCCGCCGAGCTCACTTCGCGTCTCGTCGCTCACCTGGTCAACCCCCCGGCCGGCGGCCGCCGGAGGGGTCCGGCAAAGAATGGCTTCATCCTCAACATCAACATCCCGGCGCTGCCGCGCGACGCAATCCAAGGGCTCGCCGTCACCCGTCTGGGAAAACGCGTCTATCGCGATGTGATCGTCTCCAAGGTGGATCCGCACGGGCGCCCGTACTACTGGATCGGCGGCGAGACCCCGATCTGGGAACAGGATGAGGGACTCGAGCGCACCGATTTCGCCGCGGTCGAGGCCGGGAGCGTGTCGATCACCCCGCTCCGTCTCGACCGCACGGATTACGAGGGGATCCGCGAGCTCCAGGGCTGGGATCTCGATCGACTCGATCGATGAGCGGATGGCGCTGATGATTCTCGGTCGCTTCCGGATGCGCGGCTCGGACCCCGACCTGGCGGCGGCGCGAGAGACCATGGTGGCGCGCGATTTGAAAGGCCGCGGTATCCGCGATCCGCGAGTGATCGAGGCGATGCGAACGGTGCCGCGCGAGACCTTCATGCCGCCGGAGCTCGTGCGCGAGGCCTATGCCGACCGCGCCCTGCCGATCGGACACGGCCAGACCATCTCTCAACCCTATATCGTGGCGCTGATGGTCGAGGCCTTGGGGCTGCGCGGGACCGAGACCGTGCTCGAAATCGGAGTGGGAAGCGGCTACGCGACCGCCGTTCTCTCGCGGCTCGCCAACTGGGTGGTGGGAGTGGAGCGGGTTCCTGAACTCGTCGAGTCATCGCGCGAACGATTGCGCGGGCTCGGGGTCGAGAACATCGAGATCCATCTCGGCGACGGCTGGCGGGGGTGGCCGGGCGAAGCGCCTTATGATGGGATCGTGGTCTCGGCGGCGCCGCCCGAGATTCCGCCCGATCTCATCCAGCAGCTCGCCGAGGGTGGGCGTCTGGTCCTGCCGCTCGGCGAGGAGACCGAGACCCAAATGCTGACCGTCGTCACCCGCCGCGGCCGCGAAGCTACGACGCGTTCCCTCTGTCCATGCAAGTTTGTCCCCCTGGTGGCCGGAGAAGCGGCGGAAGGGGAGGAAGGCTCGGCGGGAAGGGACCCCGCAAGCGGCGACCCCAAGAGCGCCGACCCCAAGAAGCCCGAGGGTTGACAGGGGAGTTGTCCCCTTGCGGGGTGGGTGCTATGATCCGCCCGTCGTCCTCGGCGCGGCGCCCTCGCCCCCGAAGGCGGCACGGGTGTGGGTTCGGGGCGTAGCGCAGTCTGGTAGTGCACCTCGTTCGGGACGAGGGGGTCGGAGGTTCAAATCCTCTCGCCCCGACCAGCTTCATCGCTGGCCAACGGCCGGTGATGCAAGCGCTCCCGAGCACACCCACCAATGAACCGGCGAAGCATAACCCACGACCGCACGGAGGTCTTCTCGCCGAGGTTCTACTCGCGGGTCCCCACTCCTGCGATAGCGCGCTTCATCGAAGATTCACTTCACTTCGGAAGTCCCCCCTCTAGAACATCGTAGTTCGGTCCCATTGGCGTAGTTCGGTTGCCATCGGCCTCCGCCTGAGGTTCCCGCCCGCGGCCGGTCGTCGCGATCGCTGGCGATGATGCCGGCAAACCTGGGATTGGAGGCCCGGCTTCGCGCCGGAGGGGGTAGCCATGTCGAGCGCAACCGAGGTCCCCGCCCTTGATGGCTCTTGTCTCGAGAGGGCCCTCGCCTACGGTCGCAAGCACGCGTATGTCCCCAGCGTGCTCTGGAACTCGTTCCTCCAGTCCCCGGAGTTCGATCCCCAAGGATTCGACCTTTTCGTGGCCACCGCCCACGAAGAGGGGATCGCCATCGACTGGAGCGAGCCGGAGAGCACGGCACGCTCGCGAGCTGGGTTCGACCAAGACCTCGACCCGGCCACTCTCTACTTTCGAGAGATCGGTCGGGTGCGTCTGCTCACGGCGCGTGAGGAGATCGCCCTCACCATCGGCGCCCGGCGCGGGTCGGACAGCGCCCGATGGCGGATGATCCACGCCAACCTGAGGCTCGTCGTCCGCATCGCCACCGCCTACCGGCACCGCGGCCTGCCACTCCTCGACCTCATCGAGGAGGGAAACCTGGGGCTCATCGCCGCCGTCGATCGCTTCGATCCGATGCGCGGCTTTCGCTTCTCAACCTATGCCTCGTGGTGGATTCGGCAAGCGATGGTGCGGGCTATTGCTCGGCATGGGAGGACGGTTCGCCTGCCACTTCATGTGCTACAGCAGGTCCGGCGCCTGCTGCGAGCCGACCGCAAGCTCACCCACAAGCTCGGGCGTCTGCCGAATAACGATGAGCTGGCGGGGATGCTCGGGGATCGAGTCGATCAGGTCGAGCGAACTCGGCGTGTCGCCGGACCCGAGGTGTCCTTCGATCAGACGGCGACCGGGGCCAAGGCGCCTCCTCTCGAGTTGCTCGTCGATCACGACGGGGCGGAGCCGCCGCTCGCGCCCGATGAGCTCGTCGAACGGCGACTCGAGGATCAGCGCCTCAACAGCCTCCTCGCTCAGCTCGGTTCCAAAGAGGAAGCCGTTCTTCGCATCCGCTACGGGTTTCTCGATGGCCGCGCCCGGACATTGTCGGAAACAGGTGGCTTCCTGGGAGTGAGCCGGGAGCGCACCCGGCAAATCGAGAAACGGG
>JBIOUT010000010.1:0-4110 GCA_044867365.1 Candidatus Eiseniibacteriota bacterium
GCGATCCTGAGCTGCGCGTCCGAGTGGATCGCCGAGGGCGCGAGCCACTTCGGTCACGAAGCGGCCGGCGAGCGGGGCGCGCGCCGCCTCCACTCCCGCCGCGGCAGCCCGGGTCCTGAACCGGCGAGGAAGCGCCCCGTGCAATCGCCATCCCCCGGCATGCGCCTCGACCCAGCGGCCGTCGGTGGGTCCCCAGGTGATGGGTGCGGTGAGGAAGAGATCGAGGAGGGGGCGGACGAGCACGTTCGCGCTGCCCGAGATGACGAGCGCGGCGATCGCCCGCCGCCAGCGATCATCGAGCGGCGCCTCGAGTATTTCCTCGCTCTCGTCTCCGATGATCCGATCATCGACGCGCGCCACGAGCTCGCCGTGCGGATCGAGGACGAGATGCTCCTCGAGCGGTTCGCCGAGGAAGGCGAGTCCCGCCAGGATGAGACCTTCGCGCCCCGGCCAGAGGGTGGCCAGTGGATCGCCCGCGGCATAAACACGGCTCCCGTCGATCACCTCTTCGATTCCGTCGCGGACGAGAGCGAGCGTGCCTTCGGCGAGGAGCAGGCGTTCGGGCGGCGCGGGCTGGAAGTCGATGGGGGGCTCGCTCGTGCGGCCGGTGAAGGCGAAGGCTTCGGCGTTCTCGATGAACACCTGACGAGCCGATTCGATGTCTCCTGATCGCGGTCGAAAGGCGATGAGCAAGCGATCGAAGAGGGCGCGCGTCGGGTAAGGTCCGCGATAGCGGACCGCCGTCCTCCCTTGATCGCCGAGCAGGCCGGCGATGAGGGTGAAGAGGGCGCTACCGCCCCCCGGTGGCAGCGCTGCGGGGCGATCGATCGCCGGCAGATGGTCGATGGACGTCCAGTCGAGGGCGCCGGCGACGGTAAGCGAGGTCGATTCGGGATCGGTACCCTTGGGGCCGCGAGCGAGGATGGCGTCCGCCTCGCCGAAGAGGACATGGGTCGCGGCCCGCGGGCGCACCTCGAGCCATCCGCCGCTCGCGAGTCGAACCCGCGCCCGCTCGAGGCCCCCCTCCGCCTGCCACTCGAGCGCTTCCATCACATGGCTGCGGCGATCGATCGTGAGCCAACGCCGAGATGTCTGCCGCCCGGCGTCGCGCTCGCTCTCGGGGCTATAAACAATCCAAGAGCCAGCAGGCAGGCGGCGGGCCAACGGCCGCCCGCTCTCGAGCACGATCACCCAAACGTCGGGCTCCTGCTCGCCGGAGACGGCCTTGGCTCGGGCCAGGGGACGTTCGATCGCGGCGGTCGCCCGCGAACCGAGCTTGGGATCATCGAGGGAGGCGAGTCTCGCTCGCAGCTCGCTCTTCGGATCGTTCGGAGAAGCGGGCTCCATCCCCCACCTCCGTGTTCGAGCTCGCGGACCGTGCCTGGCGAACCTCAGGGGGCGGTCGTGAACTGCTCGAGGAACATCTCCTCGGTCAACCGAGGATGACGGAGGATGGCGAGGTTCTCCTCGACGTGAGCCACGTTCTTCATGCCGACGAGGGCGGCGCCCACTCCGGGTGTCGAGCGGCTGAACTCGATCGAACGTTGCGCGTCGGTCGTGAGATCGGGGAATGCGCCTCGAATCTCCTCGGGAAGGCCTCGCGCCAGGTTTCCTTGCAAGAGAGAGGCGCTGGTCATCGCGAACAGACCGTAATGCGCCGCCGCCTCGAGCGCGGTCGCTTCGGCCCCGGCCACGGTCTGGTTCATGAGCGTCAGAGCTTCAGGCATCGCCAGATTGTGCGGGAGCTGGATGACTCGGAAGTGGTGATCGGGACCCCCGACTTCCTTGGCCAGGGCGACGATTCGGCTCAAGTCGAGGGAAGTACGGGAAGCCTTGTCCACCCGGTATCCATTCCAGGTGGCGGTGCCGTAAAGGCGGATCTCGCCGCGTTCGACGCGCTCTTCGAGAAAGGCGAAGGCGTCGTGCATTCGATCGTAGAAGACGGCGGGGCTCACCTCCTCGAGTTGAGACTCGGGGTTATGCAGAAAATAGATGTCGATCGTATCCAACCCGAGGTTGGTGCGGCTCCAATCGAGTTGGGAGGCGAGGTAGCGGGGGGAGATGCAGTGGCTGCCGCCCACCAGATCGCCGGGCGCGAGAAACCCCGGATCGACGAACCGGCGCTGGAGATAGTCGCTGAGGTTGGAGGGGCGAGAGCCGTCGAACGGCAGATAGCCGCCCTTGGTGGAAACGACGACTTGCTCGCGAGTAACCTCTCCGCGGGCGAAGAGTCGCTTCAATACAGCGCCGATGACCCGCTCACTGCGTTGGGGGCGGTAATTGATCGCGGTGTCGAAGAGATTGCATCCGCAGCCGACCGCCCGCTCGATGGCCGCCTCGTAGGCGCGATCGGTTGGCTCGTCGTCATTGCCGAGATAGGTGCCGAGACCGATCGAGGAGATGTGCAGATCCTCGAAAACGGTGAAGTGGCCTTTGGCGCCGCCGTAGCGCGCGGCGTATTGCGCCGTTCCTTCGGGGGTCGCGTGTTTGGACATCACTCCTCGCGTTGATCGGGCTGCATTTGAGCCATGGCGGGACTTTGAACGCCGAATGGGGAGTATAAGAATAGCAGAGGGGAGCGATGAAATCAAAAGATCGCCGCTTGTTGCTCGCCACGGGCATTGCAAGGATGGAGTGATCCAATCGAGCCGCGCTCGACGAACGAGGGTCATTCGAGCTATCGTTGTGTGGCCTGGCCCTTGGCGGTTCCTCGCCCCGCCGGCTGGTCGAGGTCGGCGCGGATCCACGAACCGGCGCCGCCTCTCTCATGACCACAGGTCAGATGAAAGGAGGGATGCCCTGATGGGCCGCTGGATGCCGGCGATCGCCCTCTGGGCCCTGATGTCGATTCCGCCCGCAACCGTCCTGGGCGGCGAACAATCTCCACCCAAGACAGCCAAGCGGCCGGTGGATCACACCTATCATGATGTCTCGGTGACCGACGATTATTTGTGGCTCGAGAATGCCTCGGACCCTGAGGTCAAGCGCTGGAGCGATGGGGAGAACGCGGGCGCGCGCCGGTTCCTCGACGGCATTTCGTCGCGCCCGTCGATCCTAGCGCGTATCCAGGAGCTCAAGCAGAACATCGGCGCCGAGTATTCCGAGCTTCGCTATGTCAACGGCCGCTTCTTCGCCATGAAGAAGCAGCCGCCCAAGGAGCAGCCATTCTTAGTAACGCTGGAATCGCTCGACTCGACCGACTCGGAGAAGGTGGTCGCCGATCCCAACGAGATCGATCGGTCCGGGAATACGACCATCGATTTCTTCGTTCCCTCGGTCGACGGATCACTGGTGGCGGTGTCGATGTCCAAGGGCGGAACCGAGGACGGGACGGTATCGGTGTTCGAAGCCGCCACCGGTAAGCGGCTCTCGGACTCGATTCCGCGAGTGAACGGCGGCACCGCCGGCGGCAGCGTCGCCTGGACTCCGGATGGCAGCGGGTTCTATTGCACTCGCTATCCCCATGCGGGTGAGCGGCCGCAGGCCGAGCTTCCCTTCTACGAGCAGCTCTACCTGCACAAGCTGGGGACCCCGGCCTCTTCCGACACCTATGTGCTCGGGCGCGATTTCCCGCGGATCGCCGAGATCTATCTCGTCTCCACCCAGGATGGACGACACATCATCGCCGATGTCCTCAACGGCGACGGCGGTGAGCACGCCTTCTGGCTTCGTGGCGCCGACGGGAAGTGGCTGCAGATCGCAGATTTCAAGGACGAATGCGTCAAGGCGAAGTTCGGCGCCGGCGACGATCAGGCGATCTACTTGCTCTCTTATCGAGAAGCCCCAAACGGCAAGATCTTGCGCCTGCCGCTCGATTCACCCGACCCGGCCACGGCCAAGGTGATTGTGCCCGCGAGCGACGTCGCGATCAGCGACTTCACACCCAGCGAAACGCGCCTCTATGTCCACGATCAGCTCGCCGGCCCGTGCCGGATTCGTATCTTCGGGTTGAAGGGTGAGGACATCGGGCTCGTGGCGTTGCCCTCGGTCTGTTCGGTAGGGGAGATCGTGATCACACGTGGGGGCGAGGTGGTGCTCGAGCATCAGACTTACACCGAGCCTTCAGGGTGGTACCGGCTCCGCCCGAATAGCAAGACGCCCGAGGCAAAG
>JBIOUT010000011.1:0-8274 GCA_044867365.1 Candidatus Eiseniibacteriota bacterium
GCGGCTCGCAGAACCGCCCGAGCACCCAGAGCCCATAACAATTGATGAGGAGATGGAAGGCCCCATGATGGAGAAAGGCGGCGGTGATGAGGCGCCACCAATCGCCGCCTTCGACGAGCAGGCGATCTTTGGCTCCGAATTCGATCAGGCTGGATGGGTTGTGGAAGAAAGTCTCGTCGACGGCGACCACGACGCCAAAGAGGAGATTCACGATCAAGAGCGCGATGGTGACCCAGGGCCGCAGGCGAAGGCGGTTGCGGAATATCGCCGCGGACACCTCGGCGGAAGCGGGTCCGTAGCCCGGGAAGGGCTTCGAAGGGAAGGGCTCGGGAGCGAAAGGCTCGGGGCTTCCCTCGGAATGAAGATCGTCGGGGTCGTGAATCATGGACGTTAGCAGTGTAGCATTGCTTCGATGAGCGATTCTCACGACCGGGCGTCTGAGCCCACGCGCATTCATGCCCTGGATGCCGCGCTCTATCTTGCGCGCAAGGAGGGAGCTTCCGAGGTTCTCATCCTGGCCGACGGCCGCTTGCCTCTCGAGGCGCTGGCCCGCGTCCCCAAGGATATCCAGCTCATTTTCGGCGTGGCCGACGAGGAACTCATCCCCTATTACAGCCATTCCGGACTGCTGGCGATCCTGAGCCCCGGGCGCTTCACCTCGGCCGTTTCGCGCGTCCAGTACGCTATCTTCCGCGCCCGAGCCGCGGGCCTCCTCTCAGCCGACGGGCACGTGGTCTGCGCCAGCGCCCCGGCGGGATCGAAACAGCTCAACGCGATCTTTCTCGTCGACCTCGCCAAGGAGTTCGAGGAGGCGAGCGAGGTGGAGCGCTACCTCGCCGAGCGCGGCGGGCGGATCGAGATCCTCACCACGCTACTCGATGTCGCCATCGAAATCGGGATGTTTGGAATCGAGGGGAAGCCGGTGGGGACGATCTTGGTCTACGGCTCGACCGGGCAGGTGCTTCTGCGCTCACGGCAGCTCACCTTCAATCCTTATCGCGGTTACGCCAAGCGGAGCCGGAACCTGATGCTGGCTGAGGTGCAGGAGAGCCTCAAGATCTTCGCGCAAATGGACGGCGCCATCCTCATCGAGGGAGACGGCACGGTCGCCGCCGCCGGCCGTTACCTGCTCGTGCCGGGGGGCGAGACTCCGATCCTTCGCGGCAAGGGCACCCGCCACCAGGCCGCCGCCTTCATCAGCCGCGAGACCGGTGCGCTCGCCATCGTTGTCTCGGAGACCGCCGGGCGCGTCGCCCTATTCGCCCAGGGGAAGTCGGTCTTCGAGCTCGCCCCCCGCTCGGTGCGCTAGGGTTCGGACTTCGGCCGTCCGAAACAAGTGCGGCGATGAGCACACAGACGAATATGAAGGCGCCTATCGCTGAGATCCAATTCCAACAGCCAATACGACACCATGTAGATCATCTCGGTCACGAGATACAAGCGATCCGGAGGCAAAGACCACTTGACATAGGCGCCCATTGCCCAGATCTAGCCTCAGGCGAACGCGGGACCTGTGCGCTCGACCATCCTTCAACCAGACAAGCGTACCTCCGCGTTGTGCGGTGGCCAAGAGTGTTTCTTCACGCTTCCAGAAAGGCAGCCAGAGCGAGAAGTGCGCCGATGGTGTTGGCCGAGCAATGGAGCAGCATGGCGATATAGATGTTCCGCCGCCACCACACGACGTAAACCTCGGCGGTGACGAGAAGCAGGATGAGCACCCAGTTGTACGGCTGCCAGAAGTGCTGGATCGCAAACAGCGTCGCGTTCACGAGCGGCGCCCAGGCGCCGAGATACGATATTCGAGGCAGCAGAAATCCGCGGAAGTAGAGCTCCTCCACGACCGGTACCGCCAATCCATCCAGGAAAAGCTGGACGAGTAATGCGACGCGCATGAGGGTTCGCGATGGCTCGATCGGCGGCTTCCAGTCAGGTAGTAGGAATGGGGGTAGCCAGGCGAAGACCTGGGTCGCCAGCCACCGGTTGATCGGAGCCGTGGCAAAGAGGAGAACGAAGGCGATTGCAAGGAGAGGGACGTAGAGGAGGATGTATGCGCCGACGGACATCGGTCGGCGATAGCCGATCACGCCCCGTAGCGTGAGATGTCCGGAGAGGCGCTTACCCCGAAACGCCATGACGGCCAGCATGAATGGCACGCCGGTAGTCAGGGCCGCGACCCAGTATGCGAGCTCCACCGGCAGCCCGTGGCCGATGAAGAACGGGGCGAGTGCGACATGAACGGAGACCAGCAGAGCGCCCGGCAACAAATGGAAGGCGATCGCCGCCGGAAGCGTGATCGCGTCTTTTTCTACCGGGTCAGTCGCGGAGCTCATCGTCCTTCACGCATCCTTACTGACGCACCGGAGGAGAAGCTCGGCGAGATGGATCGCTTCCCGCCCCGCGCCGTCGCGGATCTGATGCCGGCAGGACGTACCATTGGCGACGATGAGGGTTGCGGGTGAAGCGGCGCGCACCCGCGGCAAGAGCACTCGCTCCCCCACCGCCATCGACACCCCGTAATGCTCGCGCTCGAATCCGAATGACCCTGCCATTCCGCAGCAGCCCGAGTCGAGAACCTCGATGCTCAAACCTCCAACCTTCCTGAGAAGCGACGCCATCGCTTCCATTCCAGCAAGAGCCCGCTGATGGCAGTGGCCGTGCACCAATGCGTCGGCCGACAGCTCGCCCGGCGCGTAATCCGCCTCAACAAGAACCTCCTCGAGCAAGCGACTCTGGACGGCGAGTTGCCGCGCGCGCGGGTCGCCGGCGAGGTCCGGGAGCTCGTCGCGGAAAGTGAGAAGACAGCTCGGCTCGCACCCGACTACCGGAACCCCGTCAGCGATGGCGGGGGACAGCACCTCGAGGAGCTCACGACCGGCGCGCCGAGCCTCCTCGAGAAAGCCGAGCGAGATGAGAGGCCGCCCACAGCAGACAGGCCGAGCGGGAAGGGTCACGTTGAAGCCGGCTCTCTCGAGCACCGACGCCGCCGCCTCGAGAACTTGCGGCTCCTGGTAGTTATTGAACGTGTCGTCGAGAAGAACGACCGTCCGGGCCCGCGCCCCTTCCCCGCCCCGCCGGACGAACCGGCGCCGGAAGGGCTCTCTCGCCCAGCGCGGCAAGCTCCGCCGCGGATGAATGCCGAGCGCGGCGCGCAACAAACGGCCACTCAGCCGGTTCTGAGCTGCAAGGTTAGCAACCCCCGGGGCGAAGGCAGCGAGCGCCGAGATCCGACGGATGGAGCCAAGAATCCGAGCGCGAATGGTCATCCCATTCGCAGCTCGATAATGGGCGAGGAACTCCGACTTGAGCCGCGCCATGTCGACACCGGTCGGACATTCGCTCTTGCATGCCTTGCAGCCAAGACATAGATCCATTGCCTCGGCCAGCCGCGGATCCTGGAGCCCGCTGAGGATCTCGCCCCGCATCGCCTCGCGAAGCGCGTTCGCCCGTCCCCGGGTCGAATGCGTCTCTTCGAGAGTCACCATGTACGACGGGCACATGGTCCCCGCATCGAGCTTCCGGCATTTGCCAACCCCGATGCAGGCCTCGACCGCCGTCCCCAAACCCTCGCTCTCCGACCAGTCGAAGAAGGTGGGCGGCTCGACGAGACGGTAATCGGGCCCGAAACGGAGGTTCTGGTCGAGAGGATAGGGATCGACGATCTTCCCCGGATTGAGGAGACCACGGGGGTCGAAAGCCGCCTTGACCCGGCGAAAGGCGTCGATGAGCTCCGGGCCGAACATGCGCTCGAGAAGTTCGCTCCGCGCGATGCCATCCCCGTGCTCGCCGGAGAGCGAGCCGCCGAAGGCGATGACGAGATCGCTCACCTCCTCGGTGAGCCGGCGCAGTCGCATCGGGCCGTCATCGGCCTTGAGGTCGAGATGAACCCGGATGTGCAAGCAACCGTCGCCGGCATGTCCGTAAAAGACTCCCTCGGTGTCATGGCGGCGCAGGATCTCCCGGAATTCGCGCACATACTCGCCGAGCCGCACCGGCGGCACCGCCGTATCCTCGACGCCGGCGACGGGTTTGGCGTCTCCCCGCACTCGCCAGAGAAGCCCGAGCGCCGACTCGCGGAGCGCCCACGCCTCTTCCGGCTCTTCACTCCCATCGAGCAATCGAACCGCGCGCAAACCCCGCAGCGATTCGCGCGCCACTCCGACCCCGCGCTCTCGGATCTCACCCACCTCATCACCGGCAAGCTCGAGGAGCAGCGTCCCGCCCGCGTCGTGATCGAACAACCGGAGGGCGGGAGCAAAGCGCAGCGCCGGCCGGGCCCGCTCGATCAGTACCCGATCGAGGAGCTCGAGCGCCGATGGTCGATGGCGCTCGACGAGCTCCGCCACTGCATCGAGCCCCTGAGTCAAATCATCGAAAGCGAGAAGAGCGATCATCCGATGGGGCGGGCGGGGTGAGAGCTCGACGACGGCCTCGACCGTGACCGCCAGGGTCCCCTCGGATCCGGTGAGTAGCCCCGCCAGGTTGAACCCCTTCTCCGGCAGGAGCTCATCGAGGTTGTAACCCGATACCCGCCGCGGGATCCGTGGATAGCGGGCGCGCACGTGATCGGCCGTCTCGCCGGCAATCGCACGCAACGATTCAATCAGCGGCCCCGGCCACGAACCTCCGCGCAACTGCGAACCGTTTCGTTCGGCGACGATCGTGTCGCCCCCGGCAAGCACGGCGACGATGCGATCGACATGATCCACAGTCTTGCCGTAGGCGAGCGAATGGGCACCACACGAGTTGTTGCCGATCATTCCGCCGATCGCCGCTCGATCGCGTGTTGCAGGGTCGGGCCCGAAGACAAGGCCGTGGGCCGCGGCCAACCCATTCAAACGCCCGGCGATGACCCCCGGCTCGACCCGGGCGCGCCGTGAGCCCGGATCGAAATCGAGCACCCGATTCATGTACTTGGTGAAATCGAGGACGAGAGCGGCGCCGACGGCGTTGCCGGCCAGGCTCGTACCGCCGCCCCGGGGCACGATGCGGATGTCGTGCTCGGCGGCAATGCGGAGGGTCGCCTCCACATCATCGCGGTCGCGAGGGAGGACGACAGCGAGCGGGACGATTCGGTAGTTCGAAGCGTCGGTGGCGTAGAGGGCGCGGCTCAGCGCATCAACACGAACTTCGCCGCGAATCGCACGGCGAAGCTTGTGCGCCGCATCGGCGACGAGCTCAGCTTGTTCTCGGATGCGGTTGGCCACCTAGGAGCCAAGCATACTCCATGTCGTCCGCATCGGGGAGCCGGCTAGCCGGTGACCGGCTTCTTCTTCCAGATTCCCCCGTCTTCGTACCACGTATACCGCGGCTTGCCATTGACCTTGTGGATGGCGATGTCGGTCGCCTTGAGGTCGGCTTCCTTCGTTCCTGTCATGAAGATGTCCAGGTCGTACATCGTGCCATCCGCAGCCTTGAAATCGGCGCAGGCGAAGTACTCCTGATCTCCGGTCTGCGAAAGCTTGTCCCTGTGAACCTTGTCGAGAGTGAGGGCGAGCGGCCTCTTGGTATCGGGATCGTAGACGAGGAAGTAGCCGCCCTTGAGCTCGGAGTCGCGCTTGATGTAGGCGTCCGCTGCCTTGGCGAAGGCGTCCATGGTGAGCGCAGGACCCTTCGACTTCGCCGTCGGATGCTCACTCGGGTGCTCCCTGGGATGCTCCTGCGTTCGGGCATGGTCAGCCCATATGATCAGAATGAGCCCAGCAAGCAGCCAGATCGTGCTCTTCGTCCTCATCATCGCGAAGGAACTCCTTTCCAGTAATCTAACGCAGAAGGACCGCCTTGAATTGAGAGGTTGCGGTCGGCCCTTCGAGCCGCATCAAGTAGACACCGGCAGGCAGCGGTCGCCCGCCATTGTCTCTTCCATCCCAATCGACGGCATGACGACCTGCAGCCGATGTCGTGCTTACCAGCGTTCGCACCAGTCGCCCCGCCGGGTTGTGCACGGTCAGGACGACATGTCCCGGGCTCGCCAGCTGGTAGTCGATTCTCGTTTGCGGATTGAACGGATTGGGACGCACCGCCGCGATCCGGTCGCGCACCCCGACCGCCGACCCGTTCTCATCGTCGACTGCCGTCACCAGCTCGAAGGCACCGATGGCGCCCGCCTGCTCGATCGCCCTCGATCCTTGCTCCTGGAGGAAGACGACCAGGTGGACATTCTCATGCGCCCATCCCGGATCGAGAGTGAACGGAAGATCGACCATTTGGGTGTCGGGGTAGGGACCGGGGAAAGAGAGAGCAGTCCCGGTAGTGTCGGGAAGGAAGCGCCGAAAGACGTGTTCGTGAACGTTGATTCCGTTGGGAGCCTGGTAGTGAATGTCGCTCTCGGTGATCGCCACCCGCAGCCGCCAGTCGCCGGGCATGCTCTCTTCGGCGGTGGCCTGCACCGTCAACGTTCCCGTCCGTAGGTCCGGGTCGTAATCGCCCTGGAGGTCGAGCTGGACGCGGGAGGGAACGGCCTTGCGCTGCAGATACAAGTTCTCATAGGCGGTCGGATTGAAGGAAGCGGGCGCGTAGGGCCCGTCCATGCGGATCGATGGCGCAGAGCTGATCTCATAGTAGAAGACCCGATTCATCACCTCTTGGGTGTTGGCGAGGTAGAAGGGATCGCCGGCGTAGGGGAACCAGGTGTGATACTCGATCGCCACCACGTCGGGATGAGAGAAGATCCAGGTTTTGAGGGGTGGATCCACCACCCCGCATGTCGCTCAGCGGAAGTTCGTCCAGTGCTCGACCAGAATGACCGGATCGACGGCATAGGAAAGCCGAGGACCGATAAATGACGCGAGCACGAGCGCACCCAGAAGCAGTCGGCGGGGCCGGATCATCGGACCCTCCTCACGTTGGATCGGGCGAGGTCCCGAGGGGGAAGGCAAGACTGATCTTCACCCTGCAGGGGAGCTGCGGTCAAGTGCCTCGGCCAATCCCCGGGCTCGGGCGAGGACCGGCTCCACATCCCGGTCACAGCGGCCGGCATGCTCGAGCGCACCCACTACGAGCCGCTCCGGCCGCGGGGGCTCGAGCTCGATTCGTTCCGGCCCTTTGAACGAGCCCGGTCCCCTTGGCCGCCGCGACCGATTCAGGGCCATGCGCCCGGCTCCGCGATTGATCATCGCCGCTGACTCGCTGGAATCGAGCCCGACTCGAAGCTCGGTGGTCGGAGCCCGCAAGACCAGGGCGATGCTCTCCGCCTCGGAGGCCGGCCCGAAACGCAATCGGATCCGGCGACCTCGAGCCGGAAGATCGAGCACCTGAACGTTCTGCCCCTCGGGATTAGGGGCCGCGGATCGCCGCGGCCACCCCCAGTGCAGTCTGTAGCCGAGCCATCCAGCGAGAAGCAGCGCCGAAGTTGGACGCCGGGCATGAGCGATGTCCACCGACTCGATGGTGTGCAGGGATTTGCGCATCGGGGATTGCTCGATGGCCCGCGCGATCGCCCGGCGGAATGGGGCTAGACGCAACCACGCGAGATCGAAAAAACGGACCCCCGCCGGCGGATCGACGGCTGCCCGCGCCGAAATCCCTGTCCATCTCATCCACAGCGAGGTCGGAACAGCGGTCGAATCGACGAGCACCCGATCCGCCGCCTCGAGAAGCCCGGATTCCGCAAGCCGATCGAGCCCGTTCGGATCGGCCAGGACATCGATGGGTAACCCCCCCACCGCCAGCCCCCGCACCACACTGGGAACGCGCCTCTCCTCACCACGACGCACCACGATGGTGATGCGCTCTGAGCAGACGAGCCCTCGGCCACCACTCGGCCGCAAGTGGCAGAGCGCGCTTACCTGGCCGTGTATCGGCGGCGGATCGCCATTCTCCTCGGCCGGCGTTATCACGATGAGGCGCGCCGGATGTCGGACGGTGACCTCGTCAATGAACTCGGGAAGCCGCTCATCGGCAAGGACGACCAGATTGGAGCGACAGGCGCGAGTGATCGTCAGCGCCTGTCGATCGGTCGCCGACCTCCACATCGCGGCGATCTCGCGCTCGATCCCGGCGAGATCGAGGAGACTGCCCTCCGTGCCGAGGAGGGTGGTGATCTGGTCCGCCGCGCTCACAATCGCCGCCAACTCCGGCCGTCGCGCTCGATCAAATCGTCGGCTTCAGCCGGGCCCCAGGTACCGGCTTCGTATTCGCTGAGCGGCGGCAGGTTGCGTTGCCATGCCGCCCGGATTGCGTCGACCAGGGTCCAGGCCAACTCCACCTCGTCACGCCGGGCAAAGAGGGTCGAGTCGCCGTGGATGGCGTCGAGAATGAGACGCTCATAGGCTTCCG
>JBIOUT010000012.1:0-5122 GCA_044867365.1 Candidatus Eiseniibacteriota bacterium
GGTCGAAAACCGGTTTCAGGCGCGCCAGAGCCTCGATCGATTGCTCGGGGCGAGGACCGATATCGTCGGCGACGACCTCATTGAACTCCGGCGCGACATAGTAGGGGACAATCTCGGATCGCAGGCGCTCCCGGGCGGCGACGGCAAGCCGATGACTCCGCAGAGCGAACTCATCCTGCGCTTCGCGCGAAATCTTCCACTCCTTGGCCAGCACCTCCGCGGTTTCACCCATGTTGAGCCCGCAGAGGGGGTCGGTGAGCCCGACCTCGAGGGCGACGACGGGCGAGAAGTGACGGGGGCGGAACTGAGCTGCCACGGCGGCGCGCTCAGCGAGCGACTTGCTGCGCGCCAGCCCAAAGAAGATTTCCTTGGCTTCATCCCCGAACTGGAGCGGCAGCTGGCTCATCGACTCGGTGCCCCCCGCCACCACCACTCTCGCCGTCCCCGAGGCGATGAGACGCGCCGCCTCGCCGATTGCCTCCAGGCCCGAGGCGCAATTCCGATTGACGGTGAAGGCCGGGACTTGCGGGGGAATCCCCGCTTCGAGCGCGACCACCCGCGCGATGTTGGTGGCATCGGCAGGGCTGCCGACATTGCCGATCACGACCTGGTCGATGAGCTCGACGTCGATCCCCGTGCGCTCGATCGCCTCACGCACCGCGATGCGCCCGAGCTCGACCGCAGGAACTTGTTTGAGGGCGGTGCCCGCCTTGCAGAACGGCGTGCGAACGCCGTCCACAATGACGATGTCTCGTATCACCGCTTGCTCTCCTGGGCGGCGCCCTGATCGACCTTGCCCTGATCGACTTTGCCGGTGGTCGGGGCCGGAGCCGTTGCTCCACGGGCGGGCTCTTTGTCGGCGCGGCGAATGAAATAGTTGGCTCGAATC
Source organism: Candidatus Eiseniibacteriota bacterium (assembly GCA_044867365.1). Lineage (GTDB taxonomy): Bacteria > Eisenbacteria > RBG-16-71-46 > CAVPCR01 > CAVPCR01 > JBIOUT01. The sequence continues at coordinate 890 of JBIOUT010000012.1, forward strand.
CCGGCCAGCCAGTCCTGGGTGCGCGCCTCCGCCCGCTCCTCGATGATCCGGTTCTTCAAGCGGTCGCGAATCTCGGCCAGCTCGTATTCGCCGCCGCCCTCCCGCTTGGTCACCTTGAAGATATGGTACCCCTGCTCGGTTTCCACAATCTCGCTCAAACCGCCCGGCGCAAGGCTTCCTACCGCCCCGGCGATCGTGGGATTGAGCTCGTTGTCGTCGAACGTACCGAGACTGCCGCCCTTCGCCGCCGATTCACGGTCGTCGGAGTATTGATCGGCAAGAGCGGCGAAATCCTTCCCTCCGGTGGCCAGCTTGCGCACCTCCTCGGCGCGTTCATGGAGCTTTTGGCGCATCTCCTCATTCACCGCAAGCTCCACTCGGATGTGCTGGAGATGGACGCGGCTGCTGTCACGCTCGACCAGGCGCAGGATCTCGACCCCCATCGGCACCTGAAAGGGTTTGGAGGTTTCGCCCGGCTTGAGACTCGCCGCCACCGCCGCCAGATGCTCCTCGAGCTGGCCGGCATCGAACCAGCCCAGGTCGCCCCCCTTGTCCCGAGTACCGGGATCATCGGATAGCTCCTTCGCCACCACGGCGAAGGACTCCCCGGAATCGAGCCGGCTCCCGATCCGATCGAGCCTGGCCTGCGCCTTGGCGACCGTCTTATCGTCGGGGCGGAATCCGATGAAGATGTGCGCCAACTCGACCTTGCCCGGCTTGTGAGGAATCTCGGCCTTGTGCTTCAGGTAGTATTCGTCGACTTCCGCATCGGTTACTTCGATCTTGGAAACGATCTCCCGCTGGATGAGCCGGGTATAGAGAAGATCACGGCGGGCTTCGTCGCGGTAGCGCTCGACCAGCCCCTGGGAAGTCAGTCCCTCCTTCGCCAGCTCGCGCTGGAATTCCTCTTCACCGCCGAGCTGCTCGCGAATGAGATCGATATGATGATTGACCGCTTCATTGACCTCGGCGTCGGTGACGCTGATTCCGCGCGCCCTGGCCTCTTGAACGATCACCTTCTCATCGATGATGCGTTGAAGGACCTCTTCGCGAGCGCGGGTGACATTCGAATCGGCAAGCCCGAAGCGCGAGCTCGCGACCGCGAGCTGCTCTTCGACTTCACTGCTGAGCACGATCTCCTGACCCACCTGCGCGGCGATTCCATCAATATAGGTGCGCTCGGCGGCGGCGGGTGCGACGGGACTCAGGCCGCCCCCGACTCCGGCAACAAGACCGGCGAGACCCAGGACGGCACCGAGCCGGAGGACCGCCGGCACAAATCTCCTGTTCTGCAATCGGGTGATCATTACAAACATCAGAATCCCATTCTGTGTATCACGAGTCAATGTGCAGAGGCTGCCGCCGGTTTTGCCCCGGCCTTGGTGTCTCTGGAAGTCGCAATCGAGTCGAGGAGCTCCATGGCCACCCCGAGCGGCCGCCCTCCCACCTCCCGAACCGTCATCGTGAACCGCTCGCCATGCCCGAACTCGAGCTTGAGCGCGGTGGATGCGACCAGGCCTTGGATTTGCGCCTTGGTCGGCAGTTGGGCGAACTCGAAGCGCACCCGGCGATCGCCGACATCGACCTGGGCGATGCCCGCTGCCCCCGCCAAGAGCTTGATGCGCCGGAGCGCCAGCAAGTGCTCGGCTGGTAGCGGCAGCCGGCCGAAGCGATCGGCGAGCTCCTCCTCGATCGACGCCACTTGAGTCGCGTCGCGCGTATCCGCAAGACGCTTGTAGAAGGTGATCTTCTCGTGCGGCGATCCGACATAATCGTCCGGAATGTAGGCGTCCACATCGGTCACCACCCGCGCCTCGGCGCGAGCCACCGGCTCTTCGCCCTTGAGCTCGGTCACCGCCTCTTCGAGCAACCGGCAGTAGAGATCGAAGCCAACCGACACGATGTGGCCGTGCTGTTCCGCGCCCAGGATATTACCCGCCCCGCGGATCTCTAGATCCTTCATTGCAATCTTGAAACCGGACCCCAGCTCCTCATACTCCTCGATGACCCGCAGCCGGCGCTCGGCGGCCTCGGTCAGGGTGCGATGGGGCGGGACCAGGAGATAACAGTGGGCGCGCTGGTTGGATCGCCCCACCCGCCCGCGAAGCTGATAGAGCTGAGCGAGCCCCAGGCGATCGGCGCGGTTGACCAGCATCGTATTCACCGTCGGCATGTCGACGCCCGATTCGATGATCATGCTCGTGACCAGTACGTCATACTTGCGGTCCATGAAATCGACGATCACCCGCTCGAGCGCCCGATCCCGCATCTGCCCATGGGCGATCGCGAATCGAAGCTGCGGACAGACCCGCCGCAGGAATCCGGCCATCGCATCGATCGATTGCACCCGGTTATGGACGAAGAAGGACTGGCCGCCCCGGTCGACCTCGCGCAACAGGGCATCGACGATCAGATCGCGGTCGAACTCGGCGATCTCGGTATGGATGGGGACTCGATCGCGCGGCGGGGTGTTGATCAGCGAGATATCCCGCGCCCCCGACAATGACAAATAGAGAGTGCGAGGGATGGGCGTTGCGGTGAGGGTCAGGACGTCGGCGACCGCCCTGAGCTGCTTGAGACGCTCCTTGTGCTTTACCCCGAATCGCTGCTCCTCGTCGATCACGATCAGCCCCAGGTCGTTAAAGGCCACATCCTTCTGCAAGAGCCGGTGCGTGCCGATGACGATGTCGACTTCGCCGGCCTTGATCGCCTCGACCACCTGCCGTTGCTCCGCCGGAGTACGGAAGCGCGACAGGACCTCGACCCGCACCGGGAAGTCGGCGAGACGCTCGCTGAAGGTGACATGATGCTGCTGGGCGAGAATGGTGGTCGGGACCAGGATGGCCACTTGCTTCGCATCCTGCACCGCCTTGAAGGCCGCCCGCACCGCCACCTCGGTCTTGCCGTAGCCGACATCTCCGCAGACCAGGCGGTCCATCGGCCTTTCCGCTTCCATGTCACGTTTGATGTCTTGGGTCGCGCGCACCTGATCGGGAGTGTCGTCATAGATGAATGACGACTCGAGCTGGCGCTGCCAGACCGTATCCGAAGAGAACCTGACCCCCGGCCGAGAAGCACGGACCGCTCCCAACCGCAGCAGCTCTTCGGCCATGTCGCGGATGGCACGCTTGGCCTTCTCTTTGGTGCGGGTCCAGGCGGTGCCTCCGAGGCGGGAGAGCTGGGGAGATCGCTGGCCTTCCTCGAGGGGGTATTTCTGGACCAGATCGAATTGATCGGCCGGAATGAAGAGCTTGTCACCGCGCTGATAATGGATCTCGAGGCAATCGGTCTCGTGGCCGTCCACCGTCAGCCGGCATGTGCCGCTGTAACGCCCGATCCCGTGGTCCACATGCACCACGTGGTCGCCCGGCTTGAGAGCCATGAGATCGGGCAAGGCGATTCCAGCGCGGAAACGCCGGCGGCGACGGCGGCGGAAGCGCGCGAAGATCTCGTGATCGGTGAGAACGCAGAGGCGCACCTCGCGCCAGAGAAAACCCGCCGAGACGAGGCCCACCTCGATCTCGACCGGGAAGCGATCGCCGAGGAGCTCCTCGAGTCTCTGGCGCTGTCCGATGTTGTCGCAGAAGATGATGGTGCGATTTCGAGCGGCGGACTGCGCCCGCATGAACGCTTCGAGGAGGTCCATCGAGCGGCCGAAGGTCTCCTGGGCGCGCACCGTGAATCGGATGGTCGATCCCTGGGAGGCGGGCGCTGCGCTCTCTCCGGGCTCGCTTTCCGTTGCTGGCTCGTCGCCGTCGCCGCTCAGAAATTCTTCGACTTCCGCGGGGAGCGAGGTCACTCCCGATTCGGCGAGCCCGCGCAATAGTTCGGAGCTGGTCGATCGCCGCACCGGCTCGAGGTCGAAGCCCTCATGGCGCAGGAGATCGGCGCCGACCGGCTCCCAGGGGCTCAGAAAACCCTCGGGCGGCGAAACCACCTCATGGTGTCGCCGTCGCTCTTCGTAGGCGGTCCGCATCTCGGACCCCGCGGCCGTGATTCGCTCTCCCAGTCGTCCCGGACCATCGAGCACGGTCAGCAGATCATCCGGGAAACATCGCAACACCGGCCCCCAGCCTTGATCGATAAACCCCGAGATCCGCCGCATCCCGGCGTAGTAGCGCTCGTGCAGAAGTTGATTGGCATGGATCTCGGCGTCATGCGCTCCGGGACCCGCTCCCGCCGCCCGGATCGCCGCCGCCGCCCTCTCCGCTGCCTCTCTGTCGATCACCATCT
>JBIOUT010000013.1:0-3493 GCA_044867365.1 Candidatus Eiseniibacteriota bacterium
TGGGGACGAACACAAAGTGGTAGTGCAGGAAATAGGTGGTATGTGACGACTTCCGATAGGCTCGCATCCACGCATCGTACCGCAAGCCTCCTGAAGGCTTCGCCTAAAGGCGAGGGGTTTCACCCATTCCCGAAGACGGACACTAAGAGAGGCTAGCCTCCATCGCAACCGCCCGCTTCGCGCACCAGGCGTAGAGCGCTTCATAGACCACGCGCTCCCGCTCGAGCTTCTCATGATCGTCGGGAATGAGGAGCGCGAAGCCCTCGGCCACCGCCTTGAGCCCAGCGCCTTCCGAAACGGTGGTGACATCGGCAGCAATGTCGGCGGCATGCACGAGCCGAGCAAGAAGGGCGAGCGCTCGATCTTCGCCGAGCCCATGCTCCTCCATCAGGACTTCGAAGGTGCAGAGCCCGTCTCGGTGGGTGTAGCGGGCTCCGCGGGCGTCATACGAAATAGCGCCCTCGCGCTCGGCAACGTCGAGGACGTCGGCGTCGGGAACGAAAAGAAACTCCGCTCCCGGATCGATGAACTTCTGGATGAGCCAAGGACACGCCACCCGATCGACCTTGGCGTTTTCGCGCGTCACCCATTTCATGACGGATTCTCCCTCGGGGGGCCCGGGGCGACACCGTCGCAGATGCTGATCCTACCCGACTAGCGCAGCGCCACCCCGCATTTGGAGCAAAAGGACGGATTCCATGTCCGTCCAAGATAGCCGTTACACGCCGGGCAGCGCCAGTTGAAGAAAGAGAAGGCGACGACGCCGGCGATCACCACAAAGAGGAGGACGCCGACGGTGTCCGCCGACAACCCGAGGAAATCCTCTTCGCGCTTGTCGCCCAGGAGGGCGAGAACGAGGACTGCTCCGATGGCGGGGATTGTCGCGATCAGCTGCTTCTGCCGGCGCTGCGCATACTGGTCCTTGAAAGCCGCTACTTCCTCCGGTGTGTGCATCGACACCTACTTCTCGCTTCCACGACTCATCAAGTGGCAGAATACTGCGAGAAGGAGGAACGTGTTCGCCAGGATCAGAATGCTGGACGCCTGAAAGGTCCACCCCAGCAGGGTGATGCTGGGTTGCTTGACGAATCGGCCGATGATTGCGATCAGAGCCAGCAGAACCCCCAACGCTCCTAGTGTCCGAGGCATGATCTTCATTCTCCTCCCTCCGTTCGCTCACACCTACCGAGCCCAATCCCGAGACAACCGGTGCAGCGCCGAGACATCCCTGATGCCCATGATCTCGACGATCCTAACCGCCGGGCTGTCGTGGCTGTGAAACAATCGACGAGGTGAGATCACATTGGGGAGTTGTCAACCCCACACAGGATAGGCGATCAAGCCCCGACAGGTCAACGGCGCTGCTCTCCGCTCTCGATTCGTTTCCCGCTCTCCGCTTCGAACCAATGCCGCCGCTCGGGAGGAAGCCGTATCCCTACCCTGGCTGACGGCGCCCGGATCGAAACCAGCGCCCGAACGACGGCCGCGCCCATCGCCAGGGTGAGAAGAAGCTGTGACCCCAGACTCTCGACAAGGCGCACCTCCGCCGCGAGGGTTCCCGCCGCCCCTTCCTCTACCACCTCGACGTCCTCGGGCCGGATACCGAGCACCACCGCCTGGCCCTCGGCCGCCGGCGCGCCGCCGGGCACCTTGATCCCCTCCACCTCCAGGCCACCCTGCTCGGCGCGGCCGTGGAGCACGTTGATCCGCGGCGTCCCGACGAAGGTGGCGACGAAGAGATTGACGGGATACCGGTAGATCTCATCCGGCGTTCCCGCCTGCCTCACTTGACCGCGCTCGAGGACGACCATGGTGTCGGCAAGGGTGAGCGCCTCGGTCTGGTCGTGGGTCACGTAGACCACGGTGGCCCCGAGTCGCCGGAAAAGAGTCTTGAGCTCGCTCCGCATCTCCTCGCGTAGGAGCGCGTCGAGATTGGAGAGCGGCTCGTCGAGGAGGTAAAGGCGCGGGACGCGCACCAGCGCCCGGCCGAGGGCGGCTCGCTGCTGCTGTCCACCCGATAGCGCCCCCGGTTTGCGCTCGAGGATGTCGGCGATGCCGAGAAGCTTCGCCGCCTCCTCGATCCGGCGGGCGATCTCGAGGCGCGCCACCCGCCGAGCCTCGAGGGCAAGCGTCAGATTCTTCCTCACCGTGAGATGGGGATAGAGGGCGTAGTTCTGGAAGACGAGGGCGACATCGCGCTTCCCCGGCGGCAGCGCGATCACCGAGCGGCCGTCGATGCGGACATCGCCGGAGGCGGGCGGGTGGAGGCCGGCGATCACCCGGAGGAGCGTCGACTTGCCGCAACCGGAAGGTCCGAGAAGGGTGAGGATCGTGCCCGGAGCCGCCCGGCAGGTGACCTTGCTCAGGACCTCGAGCTCGCCGTGGCGCGCCGAAAGATCATCGATCGAGAGGTCGGCGGCCGATTGTCCAGCCGAGTCGGACATCGTGTGCTCTCCGATCGATCAGCCTTTGACCGCGCCGCGCGTGATCCCCTGGATCAGATAGCGCTGGCCGAGAAAGACGAGCAGCATGAGCGGAATCGTGGCCACCATCGTCGCCGCGGAGAGCTGCCCCCAGGGAATCTCGTAGATCGACGAGCCACTGACGCTGGCGATGCCGGCGGTAATGGTCTTCGACTCGTCGCGCGTCATGAAGGTGAGGGCGAGCAAGAACTCGTTCCAGGAGAAGATGAGAACGAGAATCCCCGCCGCCGCGATCCCCGAGGAGGCGAGCGGCACGTGAACGAGGAGGAGCCGGCGTAGGAGCGACAGGCCGTCGAGGGAGGCGGCCTCCTCCACTTCGCGCGGGATCTGGCGCAACGCGCTCTCGACCGCCCAGACGGCGAGAGGCAAATTGAGCGCCGCGTAGGGAAGGATGAGGGACACGGGACGGTTCAACCAGCCCAGGGCGCGAAAGACCTCGTAGAGCGGGAAGAGGAGGAGGACGGGCGGGAAGAGCGCCACCACCACGAGCGCTGCGAGCCCCAGCCTTCGCACCGAGCCCCGCGCCTGCGTCAGACCGAAGGCGGCGGGGATGGCGCAAGCGAGGCAGAGGGTTGTAGCCGCGGCAGCGATCAGCAAGGAATTGCGGATGTAGCTCAGGACCGGCTTGCGAGCGAAGAGACTGCGATAGGAGTCGAAGTGGACGTTCGCCGGCCAATAGACGGCCGGACGTGCGGTGATCTCCGCATCGCTCTTGATCGAAGTAAGGAATTGCCAGGCGCCCGGCGCCACGGTAGCGACCAGGAGACCGGCCACGGCCAGAGCCAGGGCGAGCCGCCTCATGCCGACGCCCATCGCCGCAAGAGCCCGCGGATGCCGGCGAGCGCGACGACCAAGACCACGATAGCCGCGACCGCGATCGTCGAGGCATAGCCGAAGTCGAGATAGCGGAAGTACGTCTGCTGCGCATAAATCGATACGGTCTCCGTCGAACCGCCGGGGCCGCCGCCGGTCATGACATAAATCAAATCGAAAGCGGCCCAGGCCTGCAC
>JBIOUT010000014.1:0-2613 GCA_044867365.1 Candidatus Eiseniibacteriota bacterium
CGAACTCGTCCTCTCCCATGTCGAGCCCGTCGCTGAACACGAATACCGCCGCTCCTCTCCCCTTCGTCCCCAGATCTCCCTCCGCTGCCTTGAGCGCCAGGCTGAGCGGGGAGGTCCTGGCGGCGCAATGAATCCTGGCCAACACCTCGGCGGTCGCGGCGCGCGAGAAACGCCCCATCCCGTGGAGAAGGCTCGTCGGCTCCTTGGGAAGGCATCTCCCCTGGCCGAAGGAGCGCACTCCCGCCCGATAGTCCAGCTCGGGAATGCTCGCCGCCATGGCCCGCGCCGCCGCTACCGCGACATCCACCTTGTGCTCACCATGCATGTATCCCGCCATCGAGCGTGAGGCGTCGATGATGAAGATGAAATCGTCGACCGCAGGCTGTCTCCGATCCACATCGACTTTCTTGAACACCGGGCCCGCGCTCGCCTCCGCCACCGAGAGCAGCACCATGAATCCAACCAGGAGCCGCAGTCCGAGAGGAATCGTCATTGTCCACCCCCCTGATCCTGATCCGCAGGAGCATGCGGCCGATGGGTCGCGCCGTCAACACGGCGATCACCCCGATGCCATCCATTGTCGGCGCGAGCGGCGGCGAGTAGACTACCGAGTGAACGATCGCAAGACCGCAAATACCCTCGCCCGCTGAGAGAGCCATGTCGATCCCGACCGAGCCGATTGGAAGCATTCCCCGGCCGAAGGCGCTCATCGATGCGCTGGCCGATGTGCGCGCGCGCCGTCTACCCGCCGAGAAACTGACGCCGCTCTACGAAGAGGCGCTTCGCGACACCATCCGGCGCTTCGAGGCCACCGGCTCGCCGGTCATCACCGACGGCGAGCAGACCAAGCCGAGCTTTGCCACCTATCCCATCCACGGCGCGACCAACCTCGCCGCGGACGGGGTGAAGATCCTGTTTGCAGATGGACACGAGCGACAATTGCCGCGGCTCACGGGAGGTCCTTTCCGCTACGCAACGTTTGCCTCGACCTATCTGGAGGAGGCCAAGAAGCACGCCCGGGTGCCGGTCAAGCAGGCGGTGATCTCCGCCTCGGCGCTGAGCCTTCTCTACCCGGGGGGCGGGATTCCCGGATACTGGCGCGAAGCGTTTCTCGACGACCTGCTTGGTCAGGCGGAGACCGACATCCGCCGCTGCCTCGATGCCGGAGCATCGAGCGTCCAGATCGACTTCACCGAGGGCAGGCTGGCGGTGAAGCTCGATCCCTCAGGCGGCTTGCTCAAGAACTTCATCGAGCTCAACAACCGCGTGCTCGATCGGTTCTCCGCCAAGGAAAGGCAGAAGATCGGGATCCACACCTGTCCGGGCGGGGATCGAGATTCGACGCACAGCGCCGACGTCGATTACGCCGGCCTCTTGCCGGGTCTCTTCCAGCTCGCCGCCGGGAACTTCTACATCCAGCTCGCAAGCGAGCCGGACCGCCCCCGTGTTCTCGATCTGATCCGCAAGCATTCGCGGCCGAACCAGAGAATCTTCATCGGCGTCACCGATCCGATCGATCCCCGGATCGAGACCGCGGAAGAGGTCGCCGAGCGGGTGCTCGAAGCGGCGCGTTACATCGAGCCCGAGCGCCTCGGGACGACCGACGACTGCGGCTTCTCTCCCTTCGGAGACGATCTCTCGACCTCTCGAGACACCGCCTTTGCCAAGATCCGATCGCGGGTCGAGGGAACGGAAAGGGCGGCGCGGTCGCTCGGCCTCTGACCCGGCACGGACCTCTGATCCGGCGCGGAAAACCGGGAATCGCTCGCCGGCCAGCAGGCCAGGCTTCCCCGGCAGTTCAAGAGCTCCGGGATGGTGACGAAGTGATAGCCCTGGGCCCGGAGCTCGTCGATGATGCCGGGTAGTGCTTCGACCGTCGCTCTCCGATCGGCCCCGTGTTCGGTGTTCAGGCCGTCATGCAGCAAGATGATCGATCCCGGTCGAGCCCCATGCACCGTCCGCCGCACGAGGACAGGGCTCGCCGCCCGCCGCCAATCCTTCGGCGTGTCATCCCAGGTGACGGCGATCAAGGAGTCGGCCTCCAGAACTCGCATCAGCCAGGGAGAGCGCAAGCCCTGCGGGGGACGAAAGAGGCTTGGATAGATCCCGGTCGCCGCGTGGATCGACTCCTCGGCAGCCGCCACTTCCGCCCGCAAACGACGCACCGGCTTGAAGGCGAACCTCATTGGATGGGAGTCGGAATGGTTCCCCACCTCATGGCCCTCGGCGACGATCCGCGCCGCGGTCTCCGGGTAGCACCGAACATTGGCCCCGATGAGGAAGAACGTGGCGCACACCTGTTCACGTTTGAGGATGTCGAGCACCTGAGAGGTGTAGGGCTCGTTCGGTCCGTCGTCGAAGGTGAGCGCCACCACCTTGTGATGAGTGGCGGCGTGCCAATAGGTCTTGCCGAAGGCGCTCGACTGCGGGGAGAAGGCGCTCTCGCCGACGAGCCCGAGCACCAGCACACAGCCGGCTACGGCGATCGCCGGCTTGAAGCTCCGGCGCGGAGCGGTTTCGCGCGCGCACACGACCGGGAAGTCGCGCCAGAGCGGCCGCGCGAAAAGCTTCATCCATAGGAAATTGGACATATAGAGAAGGAGATTGGAGACG
>JBIOUT010000015.1:0-4302 GCA_044867365.1 Candidatus Eiseniibacteriota bacterium
GCCACCAGGTGGCTCGCAAGCCGGTTGAGCTCGAGCACCAGGATCCGGATGTGCTCGGCGCGCTCCGGCACCTGGAGGCCCATGAGCTGCTCGACCGCGTGGGCGAAGGCGTAATTGCAGTTCATCCCCGCCAGGTAATCCATGCGGTCGGTGTAGGGGACGAATTGCTGGTAAGTGACGTTTTCGCCGATCTTCTCCGCGCAGCGGTGGAGGTAGCCGATGTGCGGCTCGGCTTCGCGCACCACCTCGCCGTCGGTGACGAGCTGGAGCCTGAGCACCCCGTGGGTCGAGGGATGCTGAGGCCCCATGTTGAGCACCATCTCTTCGGTCTTGATCTCGGTCATCGATTCATCACTTGTCGGCGAACGGCATGCGGCTAAATCGGGATCCCGTGCCACTCGCGGGGGAACTGATAGTCCTTGCGCAGCGGATGACCCTGCCAGTCGTCGGGCAGGAGAATCCGGCGCAGGTCCGGGTGTCCCTCGAACACGATCCCCACCAGGTCATAGGCTTCCCGCTCGTGCCAATTGGCCGCCGGCCACACCTCGGTGACGCTCGGCAACCGGGCCGCCCCCGGCTCGCGCGGCAGATCGACCTTGATGCAGAACCGGTGGCGATGGGTGAGGGAGTGAACGTGGTAAGCCACTCCCAGGCGGTCGCCATAATCGACGCCGCTCAGACACATGAGGCTCTTGAAGTCGAGCTCCGGGTCGTCCCGCAGGAAGAGTCCCACCTCGGCCACCTGGGCGGGGTCCACCAGCGCGCACGGCTCCGGCACGTCCAAACGGACCTCACGCACCGCGTCGCCGAACCTGAACTTGAGTCGTTCCGCGATCTGGGCCGGCTCCATCCTGCTCGCGCCACCCGACTCTAGCTGGCTTTCCGGGCGATGGTCTTCTCGCGGATCTTCTGCTGCAGACAGAGCAGGCCCTCGAGGAGCTGCTCGGGGCGCGGCGGGCAGCCGGGAACATAGACATCCACCGGAACCACCAGGTCGACGCCCTTGACCACGTGATAGCCGTACTTGAAATACGGGCCGCCCCCGGAGGCGCAGCTACCCATGGCGATGACGTACTTGGGCTCCGCCATCTGCTCGTAGAGGCGCTTGATCCGGATTCCCATCTTGTGAGTCACGGTGCCCGCCACGATCATGAGATCGGACTGGCGAGGTGTGGCGCGGAAGGCACCGGCGCCGAAACGGTCGAGATCGTAGCGCGAGGCGCCTGCCGCCATCATCTCGATGGCGCAGCAGGCGAGCCCAAAGAGCATCGGCCAGAGTGAGGAGAGACGGGACCAGTTCATGATCCAGTCGGCGGAGGTGACGATGACGCTCTCCTCGAAACGGTTCTCGATCAGGCTCTTGGGCCCGTCGTCGAAGACCGCGGTCAAGTTGGGAGTCTTGGTCGGCATGATCAGCTCACACTTGGGCCGGCTGTGGAATCGCCGGAGTGGGTCTCGCGCCCGTCCCGGCTCCCCTCGTCTGGGCGGCCTCCACCTGCTCGGCCCAGGGGGACTGGGGCTTCACCCACTCGATGTCCCCCTTGACCCAGATGTAGGCCAAGCCCACCAGCAGGATGGCGACGAAGATCATCATTTCGACGAAGGCGAAGAGGCCGAGATCCTTGAAAACGACCGCCCATGGGAAGAGGAAGATCGTCTCCACGTCGAAGATGATGAAACCGAGGGCCACCATATAGAAGCGGATGTTGAATCGCACCCAGGGGGACCCGATCGGATCCTCCCCGCACTCGTAATTCATGAGCTTTTCGGGGGTGGGATGGACCCTCTGGACGAGGCGCGAGGCAACGAGGCTGAAGAGGACGAAGCCCACGCCTACGATCAGAAAGACCAGGGTGCCGGCGAAGTCGAAGAGCATGTCCTAACTCTTGCCCCCGCGCGCAGCCAGAGCATGGCCAACCCAGAAGAGAGCCGCCCCGAAGGCCATGATCCCCAGCTCGTGGCGCATCGAGCCGGTTGCCACTCCCACGAGGAGGGCAAGCGGGACAACGACGACCCCTAACGCCTCCAGGAATTGGCCCACCACCGAAGCCATCGACGCCGACCTCCACGAGCTTTCACGGGCGGCGCTGCCGCTTTCAGCGCCTGCGCGCCTGACGCCGCGCCGCACACCCCCCGCATAACCAAAGCGAGGTAGTCTAGCATGCTGCCTCGAAACGGAACAAGGCGACATCCGCCCTGGAGCCGCCTCCGAGCGAGGCCCCCGCATTGTGGGACAATGCCGGAATGAGTCTTTCTCCGCGGCGACTGCGTCACGCGCGCCGGGCCTGTGCTCTGTTCGCCCTAGGGCTTCTCGCTTCCCCCACCCATGGCTCTCCGGCCGCCGAAGCGGCGCTCGACTGGGCCTGGCGGACGACATCGAGCAACTTCTGTGATTCGACGCTCGTCGCGGCGCGCCTCACCCCCGAGCGCCACGCCGAGCTCGTCGAGGTCGCACGCAGGGCGGAGTCCTTGGACGATCTGGCCGCCGCGTTGAACCCTCTTCTCTTGTCGCTCGGGGTCTCTCACACCGCCTTCTTCACCGACTCGGACCTCGAGTACCACCTCTTTCGCTCGATGCCCCCGGCGAATGATGCCGTCTATCACATTGGCATTCAGTGCTCGCAGATCGACCAGGGCTGGGTGATTCGGTCGGCATGGAGCGGGTATCCGGCCGATCGGGCGGGCATCCGCCGCGGCGATGTCATCGAAGAGGCCGATTTCGCCCCATTCCATCCCATCCGGTCCTTCCGTTCCGGCGCACCGGCGGTTTTGACCGTACGCCGAAACGGCGAGCACATGATGATCCGCCTCGAGCCCGTTCTCGAGAGCATCAACGAGTCCCTGGTGCAGGCGATGCGGAACAGCGTGAGACGGATCGATGATCACGGGAACCCCATTAGCTACGTGCGGCTCTGGTCGTGCACCCATCCGGCCGGAGAAGCCGCTTTCGCTCAGATCATCCGTGAGCTTGCCGATACGGAGGGAATCATTCTCGATCTACGCGACGGCTTCGGCGGGGCGTGGTTCCGCTATCTCGACCCCCTGTTCGCCAGTCGCGATCGCTACGCAGCGGTGACCGTCATCCCTCGCCGCGGGGCGACCCTCATCCATCGCGACCAAGAGACCGAGGCGACAAGCAAGGATGTCGCGGCGCAGCGGTCGTTCGATCGACCGGTCGTCGCCCTAATCAACGAGGGGACGCGGTCCGGAAAGGAAGGGATCGCCTTTCAGCTCAAGAGAAGCGGCAGAGCAATTCTGGTGGGTACGACAACCTCGGGGGCTTTCTCCGGCGGAGAGATCTACATTGGGGAATACCGGAGCTGCATTCTCTATCTAGCGGTGAACCGCCTGCGCCTGGACGGGGAGGAGATCGAGGGACGAGGGGTGGCGCCGGACGAGGTGGTGGATTATCCGCTCACGACATCGCTCGATCACGATCCGCAGCTCGAGCGAGCGCTGGCCCGGATGAGCGAGCTCGTCCGGTAGCGTGCGCGGCGCCGCTCTGAAACCCGAAACAGCCGGGCTAGAACGAATAGCTCAGAGTGAAGGTGTTGAGATCGCCGAACAGGTCGTTGATGACCGAGTCGGTGGTCCCCATGGTGCGGGCGTAGTCGATGCGGGCTTTCGAGCCGGCGATGTCGAAGGCGACGCCGACCCCCAAGCCGGGACCGGAGAAGAGGAAATCGTCCTGGTTGGCCTGATTCCAACCCCCGCGCAGGAAGAGCGCGTCCTTGTAACCCCATTCGGCGCCGCCGCGGAACTCGTCGCCCGAAAAGCTATTCGATTGGAAATCGCCGTTGAGGAGGAGCTTGCTGCCGCCTCCCTCGAACACCCGGTAGGAGGTGCCGAGCGCCAGATACGAGGGAAGCTCGAAGCCGGCGGCGAGTGAGGCGAAGGTCCGCGAGCGCGACCCCGGCTCACCCTCGGCGGGGACGAACCGGCGCTCGAGGTCGCCGCCCGAATACTTGAGGTTGGGGCCGACGTTCTTGATCACGAGCCCGAACTCGAGCCCCTGATTGGCGAGCAGGTACTGGAATCCCATGTCGAACGAGATCCCGGTGGCATTTTCTTGAAGTATGCGCTCGTTGAGGAAATTGGCGCCGCCGCCCACGATCACCCGGTCGGTCAGGAATCGCGCGTAGCTTATGCCCACCGAGGAAAGGACCGGCGAGATGATCTCGCCCGTGCCGTCCGGAGCATCTTCGGTGGTGACGATGATGTCGCCGATGCTGAGAAGCTTGACCGCTCCGCCGATGTTGCCGTTTGCGATCTTGGTGACGAAGGCGAGCGAGTTGAATTTCA
>JBIOUT010000016.1:0-3770 GCA_044867365.1 Candidatus Eiseniibacteriota bacterium
TACCGGAGCGTAGCCCGCGGGCAAGCGAAGGCGGCGGATCTCCGATTTCGACCCGCCGCCTCAGCCTTCTCAGCTCCCCTCAGACCGTGTAGCAGCCGGGTTCGGCGGCGGAGGCGTCGAGGTCGAACTCGACGACCGCGGTCCGGCCGCTCGAGCGCTGGCGCACATGCACCTCCACTGCTCCCCGCGTGCAGGACTCGGGAGGCCGTATCTGGAGGGTGACGGCGAATCGCCCAACGGCTTCCACCCAAGTACCAGGCTCAATGACTTTGACGTGGGTATCACCGTTTCCGACCAGCATCGCATCCCACAGCGCCCCGTCACCTTCCAGGTGGAAGGAGTAGGCATCCTGCCGGAATCCGACGGCGAAGTTCGCACAGTTGGCGCAGCCGGGGTAGATCCTCAGGGCAGAGGCGTGATGGCGCTCGACAGCAACCTGCCCCACGAAGACGCTTATGTTCCCGGCCCAGTGGGATCCCAACTTCGAAGGAATGACAACCTTCGTTTCAGGGGGGGGAGACACAGGAGATAACCTCTCTTGCCATGATCGCTCCGGCTCCCGATCACCCATATCGAGCCCCACGGCCGGGAGCCGGCGGGGCGGGACATCTGCGAAATCTTCGAGCGATGGGAGCCGTTTCTGATCGACTTCAGTGACGACACGGACGGTGCCCTTGGGCCCGATCGGCGGCACCGTCAGGGTCTCGAGCGGCTGCCAGGGCAGGAAGGCGCCGAAGGCCGCCGATTCGAGAACCATCGGCGACGGCCGCGAGCGCTCCTTGCCCAGGTTGGTGACCTCGACTTCGATGCGCACCCGGCCGGGCGCCGAGTTGTAGAAGACAATCCCTTGCCTTCGCACGTGGAGGCGGGAAACGTGGGACGACTTCGAGATGACATGGGGTGAAAGAAGGGTGGATGTCATGGCGTACCCCCGAGATATTGCGGTGGGATAGGAGGCGGACTGATGCCTCATGGCCAGCATAGCCACCAGCCCGCGCGGCGTCACGTGGAAGAATCGCAGCGGGCCGAAGTTTTTTCCGGCAGGGCGCCCGCCCGACCTCAGGGCATGAGGACGACCTTGCCGCACTCGCGGTCGGGCGAGGTCATCATCTCGATGGCGTGCTCGATCTCGGTAAGGGGCAAGGTGTGGGTGATGACCGGGGTCGGATCGAGGGCTCCCGACTCGAGCATCCCTGCCATCTGCACCCAGGTCTCGAACATCAGCCGCCCATTGATGCCGATGATGCGGGCTCCCTTGAAGATGACGTCGCGCGACAGGTCGATCTCGATCGAACCGGGGGGAATGCCGAAGGCGGTGAACCTCCCGCCCTTGGTCAGCACCTCGAGCCCCTGGCGGATGGCGGCCGGCGCCCCGCTCATCTCGAGGACGACATCGGCCCCGTTGCCGCCGGTCGCCTGGAGGATGGCGGCTACCGGGTCGGTCTCGTCGACATGGAATACCGCGTCGGCTCCCATCGCCTCGGCCAACCCCCGCGAGTACTCCTGCTTGATCGTCATCACCACTTGCCGCGCCCCGGCCGCCTTGGCTACCCCGATCGCCCAGAGGCCGATCGGCCCGCCGCCGAGGACGGCCACCCGCTTGCCGGCGACCGGCTCGACAAGGGTGGCATACACCGCATTCCCGAGCGGCTCCATGATCGATGCGATCTCCGGCTTGAGATCGGGTGGGTTCTTCCAGGCGCACAGGGCGGGAACCGCCACGTACTCGGCGAAGGTGCCCTGCACATCGACGCCGAGGATCTTCAGATTGCGGCAGATGTGACGCTGCCCAGTCTGGCACTGCGGGCAGTGCCCACAGGGGATGTGGCTTTCGACCGAGACGAAGTCCCCGACTGCGAGCCCGGTCACGTCGCGTCCGATCTCGATCACCGATCCGCACACCTCGTGCCCGAAGACGATCGGCGGGCGGATGCGATGAGAGGCCCAGTAGTCCCAGGCGACGATGTGGGTGTCGGTGCCGCAGACCGAGGTGGCGCGCACCTTGAGGAGGACATCGAGAGGACCGATGGTGGGGATCGGAGCGACGCCAACCTCGAGCCCTGGCCCCGGCTTTCGCTTCCATACCGCCTGCATGGTGTCGCGCGAGCTCGCCTTCGGCTCAGGATGCGCCTCGGTCGTAGCGCGAGTGGCCATCGATGCGTCTCCTCTTCGCTCTTGGGGCTTTGGGGCTTGCACGGGATCGAATCGTGCCATCGCACCCGTCGGTTGTCCAGGCGTGCCGGAGGACCGAGCGCCGGGGGATCTAGCGGCGGCGATCGGGAACCCGTCCGACGAGCAAGCGCTCGCGAGCGGCAAGCCCGACCCCGAGACGGAAGACCCGCTCGTGGGCGCCGTTCTTCTCCTGATCGCCGCGCAGGACCACCTCCAAGGCGAGCTGGAGCACTCCGGCGTTCTCGGGCATGAGAACCCCCACTCCCGCGCTCAGCACATGCTGAGTGATCCGTTCTCCGAATGGATCGCGAAAATGCCAGGGCTCCCATCCATACCCCGCCCTCAGCGGCAGGCGATCCCGCACCCGCTTGGATTCCCCGGTTCGATCGCCCTGGTACTCGACCCCTATCGCCAATCGGGTGACATTTTCGGTCGGGAGCCCGTCGCGGTTGAGCACCGGGTCGTTTCCGAGTTGGAGATGGGTGCTCGCCCAGCGCGTGTGCACCACATCGCCGGCAAGCCGCCAGTGCGAATCGAGATCGCGACTCGCTCCAAAGGCGATGGATGCCGGTAAGTGGAGCTTGCTCTCCTTGAGCCCCCGCGGCGGGCGCTCACTCGACCGGATCTCGGAACGCAACCCGAGATCTCGCCCGAAAGTGAAGGCCAATCCGAGGCGAGTGCCGCGATCAGGGGCGGCGAGAAGCCCAAGGCGCAGGATTGGTCCGCGATCATGGTTGACGACCAGCGAATCGACTGAGTCATTGATCTGTGGGTTGGTGAACTGGGACTCGGACACGTCGACATAGGAGCCGAGCACGAGCCCGAGATCGAAGCCGACATCGAGCCGTGGATGAACGTGGTGCGCCCAACCCAGCTCGAGAAGATTGAGGCCGTTCTTGCCGCGAAGGATCTGAGTCACCGGTTCCCCGTCCACCACCTCGTCGCGCCGGAACTCGTAACTCACATCCGTGAATTGCGCCAACTCGAGACCGACCACGCCCACTTTCGGCACCGGTACGCCGAGCTTGAAGAGTGGGAGCGCCGTGGAACGCGGCTTTCGGACCTCGCCCGCGCGGTCCTCGATTCGGCGTGATTCACGGACGAGCTCGCCATAGACCACATATCCCGGAGTGGCGGCAAGCAGCGCCGGGTTGGCACGGCTCAGATTCCAGGTGTCGGGCACGGCGACCGACGCCCCGCCCATTCCCCGCCCACGCACGTCGGCGCCGCTCACGACTTCGCCCAAACCATGAGCGGAGAAGATCGAGTCGGCTCCGGCCATTCCGGCCCACCCCACCGCTCCCGCCAGCCAGAGGAGGACGACGACTCGCCGCACGTCACCCATCCCTAGAGCCGAATCTTCGCCGGCAGGCTGTAGAGGACCTCGAGCTCCGGGCGTTCGCCGGGGGGGCCTTCACGGGTGATCCATCCGAATCGATCGAGGTCAGGGAAGTCTTGATCCACCTTGAGCAGGATGCCGGTCTGGATGTCGCGCCGGACGCTCGAGATGTCGATGACGAGGGTGGTGTCGGTGGCGACATGCACCGTCGCTCGTGTCGACACCTTGCTCGCGAAGCCAACCGCCGGCGAGGCATCGA
>JBIOUT010000017.1:0-7484 GCA_044867365.1 Candidatus Eiseniibacteriota bacterium
GCAGGTCGAAGAGCGACCGGGATCACGGTGACTAGTCGGACTGGCCGTGGATCCGATGGCTCCGCCCCGGCGGCGAGCGGATCGACCATGGCGAGTCGGGTGGGAGTGGGGGAGACCGGTGGCAGAACGCTCCCGCGGTCGACGCCGCGGGTGACGAACAGGCGTAGTCGCCCCTCGCCGTCGCTGAGCCCCGAAGCGGCAATGAGCTCGGCAATGGCGGAAGCAGGGAAAGCCTCTAGGGGGTCGAGATCGATCTCGAGGAGCTCGAGCCCGCGCGCCATGCGCGCAAGATGCTCCGCCAGTCGAAACGGCCGCCCGCAATGGACGCGCAGGGTCTCGTAGAGTCCATCGCCGAAGCGGAAGCCCCGATCCCAGGGGCTCAAGGCGATCTGCGATTCGGCGACGAGGCCGCCGTTCCACAGCCAGAAACCCGAGCGTGCACCCAGGCTCATGGGCAGAGCATTCTCGAATCGATATCGGCGAGCACCTGGGTCATCACCCGCGCCTTGTCGAGAGTCTCCTGATACTCGGCCGCGGCTTCGGAATCGATGACGATCCCGCCTCCGACCCGATATTCGATCTCGCCCCGAGAAACCAAAGCGGTGCGGATGGCGATCGCCAGATCGAGATCGCCGCCGGCATCCCAATATCCGATGGCGCCGGTGTAAAGGCGGCGGGGCTCGGCCTCCAAGCGGCGAATAATCTCGATGGCGCGAATCTTGGGCGCACCGGTGATCGATCCGCCGGGGAACGTGGCGCGCAAGAGATCGACGGGACCGGCCGCGGAACGAAGGGTACCGTGTACCGTCGAGACGAGGTGATGCACCGAGGCGAAGCTCTCGACGGCGAGAAGCGGATCGACTCGGATCGATCCCGGCACACAAACCCGACCGAGGTCATTGCGCTCGAGGTCGACGATCATGATGTGCTCGGCTCGGTCCTTGGCGCTCGAGGTGAGCTCGTCGGCCAATCTGCGGTCGTCGCCGGCGGTCTCGCCGCGAGGACGCGTTCCCTTGATCGGACAGGTGGAAACGTGCCGGCCGCGGCAGGCAAGAAAGCGCTCGGGTGAGAAGCAGGTGACATCTCCGTCCTGGTCGAGATCGAGAAAGGCGGCATGCGGCACTCGCCCGAGGCGGCGGTGGGCGAGAAAGAGATCGAGGGGTGTTGCGGGCCAGGTGGTGCGCAGCGGCCAGGAAAGATTCACCTGATAGACGTCGCCGGCCGCCAGGTGCTCCCGGATCGCCGCAACTCCTGCAGCGTGGCGCCGGGCGATTCTCTCGTCGATGAACCCTTGCTCGCCGACGGCCATCGGTCTCTCGCTCTCGAAAGGAGCGCGTGCTGACGCGGACGCGAGAGTCGGCAGCAATCCGTTCGCTGCGGTCGTCAGCACCCCCGAGGGCCGGCGCCCCGGCCGCACCCGGGAAGCGATCCAGGCCCGGTGCTCGATCTCGTCGAAAACGAGGACCGAGTCGTAGCACGACACGGTGAGATCGGGGATTTCGCTGTGGGCTTGCGCTGCAATGTTCTCGACCGCGGGAAGGCGCTCGATCCAGTCGGCGAGCTCGAAGCCGAGGGCGAGCACCGCACCGGAGGCGAAGGGCAAAGGAGGGCTTGCGGGCTCGACTTGCTCCTCGGCGAGTAGCTCGGCCAGGACCGCCAGAGGATCGCCGGTGGCGTGGCTCTGCGCGATGCATCCCACGCCGGGATCCCAGCGCTCATCGACGATTCGATCGCCCCAGGCTCTCAGCACCCGGTGCGGATTCCAGGTGATGAAGCTGAATCGCCCGCGGGGAGTGGCCCCGTCGCCGTCGAGCCAGACGGCGCGGTGCTGTCCGATCGCATGGCCCGCCCAGTCGACGGGGGAATGCCAGGGGAATGGGCGCAAAGCCGGGACAAATGCCTGCATGGCGCGAAATCCTACACCGCCCTCGGCCGGGCGACCAACTGGGGCGGCGAAGTTGTTGCGAAGTTTCCGCCGTCATTTTCCGTGTCGAATGGTGAGGAGGGCCCCGCCGGGATCTGGGGATCTGCGGAACCGGGAGGAGCGTCATGACCCTGTGGTCCTACCTGCTGCAACGCCCTCTGGTCGAGGAGCTCGGACCCTCGACACGACGCGCCGCACGGCATGCCTACCAGCACGATCTAACGCTGGCGCTCCTTTCGGCAGGGATGTTCCATCTCCTGCTCATTCTCACTGTGTTCCTGCTTGCTTCCCGGTTCGCGAAGCCCGAAATCGAGCCACCCCCCTTCAACGGTGGCTTGCCCATCCAGATCAACAACTTCATCGGCAAAGGCGAGCCGCCGGCTCCATCACCACCACGCTTTCAGCCGCCGCGACTCCGCCCTCCGACGCAAGGAGTCTTTGTCCCGGTGCCCGAGAATGCGCAACCAGACACGACAGAGGTTCCCCTCCCCAGCACAACGTTCGTCGATACGTCCATCGAGACTGGGCCGGGAGGGGAGGGGGCGGGAGGCCCTGGCGGAGTCCGCGGGGGCGATGGCGATGGACAGGGTGGCGACGACGGGCCCGGAGCCTGGGGCGACGGATATCCTGAGCCCGGCCAGCGGGTAATCGTCGAGATCCAGCCCAGACTCATCGAGCAACCCATGCCCGATTATCCGGAAATCGCCAGGATGGCCCGGATCGAGGGCAAAGTCCTGGTGCACGTGCTCGTCGGCAAGGACGGAAGGGTCAAGAAAGCCATGGTCATCCAGCAGGCTCACCCGAGCCTCGATGAAGCCGCGCTCGAGGCCGCCAAGCGCGCATTGTTCAAGCCGGCGATCCAGCAGGGGCAGCCGGTTCCGGTGTGGGTGAGCATTCCCTTCCGTTTCAAGCTCCACTGATTCTCTTGCTCGACCCGCCGCCGGACAACGTTCGCGGCGCCTACAGCGACTTCAGATACTCAACCAGGTCCTTCTGCTCGCTCTCGCTCAGGTCGAGCTTGCGCACGCGATTGTAATGCGACACCACATCGGCGAGCGCCGCCGCTTTTCCGTCGTGGAAGTACGGCGGATGCTGCCATAGCCCACGGAGCGGAGTCGTGCGGTACGCCTTGTTGGCGGTTCGCTGCGCGTACGCTCCGTCCATTCCGGTCTCATCGGGAGAATGGAGCTTGCCGCTGTTGTTGTCGGTTCCTGTACCGTCCACGTGGCAGCTTATGCACGCCCGGCTGAACACTGTGCGCCCACGCTCGGCGGCCGCGGCGTCGAAGGCGCCGGCCGGTGCTGGCGGTGCCTCCAGGCTGTGCTGATAGGAACGCAGCGCGGGGAGCTTGGGTCCCACCAAGTCAGGCGAGTGTTTGATGTCGATCCCCAGCCTGGGGTCGGAGAAGTTGCCTTGGCCGTGCATCTGAGTTACCGCTACGTAGGCGTTCCAGAAGGAAATCGGGCCTTCGGCCGTATACGTCTCATTCGTCACCTTGGCCAGACCATAGGCGGGTGGTAGAAGCAGAGGCGTGCTCTTTCCATCGATGTTGAATCGCGGGTCGTACTTTCCCGGGCCCCAGGAGTTGTAGACGGCCTTCTGGTCTGCGGGGATCGCCGGTGACAGCGCAATAATCGCACCCACGTTGAGCTCGCGGTTCGGCCAGCCGTCCTTCCGGTGTCCGATGCCTGGCATCACCGAATTGTCGACAGTCGAATGGCAGAGCGCACAGGTGATGCCCACACGCGCGATGTGGTTGTTGGCGTCCACTTCGGCTTTGAGCCCGACCACGGCGTTCATCTTGAGCAGGGCCACCGTTGTCGCCGGGCTCTTGAGGTCGACTTTGTCGAGCACTCCCGGCGGGAGGACATCGGCATCCACCTTGAGGCCGACCTTCAAAGCGGTGGTTGGGTCCACACTCTTTTCGATGACCTCGTGAATGCGTAGAGAGTCGCTCCAGTACGGTTCGTTCCCAAAGGTATCGAAGCGGAAAATTTCCCGGCCCTGGGACACGGTCTGAGGAGACATGTCGTCCGTTGCCTGGCCGGCACCCGTCGGCACGCCAGCGCCACTCGATGGCGGTCGATCTTGTTCGTTGGCAGTCTGCTTGGTCCCGCATCCGGAGAAGGTCAACAAGATGGATAGTGCGAGAGGAGCGGTGACCGGGGGATTTGTGAACATTTTGCAGTTCCTTTCCTGCGATACGCGACGTCAGAGCGCTTTCAGGTCCATCAGGTTCTTAGGGTCCTCGGTCAAAAGTGTCGTCCCTTTCCCTTGGGCCGTCAAAGGCGCCCGACCCCTTATTCATTGTCGGGCCCATTCTCGGCCAGGCTCCCCCGGCAGCACCATGCTCACGAATGTCCACGTCGTGAGCGGCGCGGAATAGTCGAAGCTCGCCGATTCCCGCCTATCTCGGCCCAGCGAAAGGTCCTCCTTTTCCTGGCCTGATCCTCGATAGAGGAGCGGGCGTGGCCCATACCGCAGCCTTTCGCCTCCTCGGTCTCACTCTCGGCGCCCTTGTCCTCGGCGACCGTCTAGCCGGCTTGAGACCGGCTCAGGAGCTTCTTCTCGCCGCCGGAGCGATCTGTGGGCTCATCCTTGCTCGGCGCTGTCGCCGGGCTTGGATGCGCATCGCGATCGCCTTGCCGGGATGTGCTCTGGCTCTCACCGCTGCCTCAGTTTTCGAGGTCAATGGTCGGAACACAGCTGTAACCCAATCATTACAGGCGCACCTTGACGAAGGACATGAAGGTGGCGCCCGGATCTGGCTGGGTCAGGTCAGCGGCATTCCCGAGCCCGACGCACACGGGACTCGCATCGTCCTGAGGCTGGCGGGAGAGGTTATCGAAGATCGAATGGGAGTGAGGATCACTCCGGCCCTGGGACGTGTCGCCACCCTTGTCCTCACGGGGGTGAAGGCGGTCCCCGCTCCTTATGAATGGTGGGTCTTGCGTGGCGAGATCCTGCTCGAGTCCGGCCGGCGAAATCCGGGTGGACCGGACCGCCGAGCCTGGGCAGAGAGGCGTGGGATCGCCGGGCGACTGGTCGTTGCCGGGCCGACCGCCGCGTACCGATTGTGCCGCGCACCATCATGGCATCGGCGACCCGACCTGGGGATCTCGTCTTTCATTGGGCGCGTGCGCGGGAGAGTGCACCGAGAGATCGCCGGCCACTTCGAGCCCGAAGCCGCGGGGCTCGCCGAGGCCATGGCCCTGGGCATGCGAGGATCGCTCGATCCCGACACCATCGCCGGTTTCCGCCACCTGGGCTGGCAACATCTCATCGCGGTTTCCGGGATGAACGTCGGCTTTGTGCTGGTGCTCGCAGGGGCGCTCCTGCATCTCATCCCGCTCCGGCGATCTCTGCACACGACGGTGCTCGTCTTCCTCGTCATCCTCTACACGGTGCTCACGGGAAGCGAGCCGCCGGTCGTGCGCGCGACCGTGATGCTCCTCCTCGCTCTTCTTGCGCGGGCCTGCCAGCGGTCTCTATCGAGCGCGCAGGCGCTGGCAGTGGCCGCCCTCTTCTGCCTTGCCGCCGTCCCGAGGTGGCTCGGCGATCCATCCTTTCAGCTTTCTTTTGGTGCCTTGGGGGGGATGGCGCTCCTCGGCCCCAGGCTCGATTGGTCTCATCCCTTGCTGGCGCTCGATGGCCGCGGTTGGATTTGGCGCGGCATCGTGCTTCCGCTCTGGGCGGGCGTCGCGGCCCAGATCGGATGTCTCCCCGTCCTGGCGTCGACCTTTCATTGGTTGAGTCCCTGGGGAGTCTTGACCGGGCCGCTCGTCATTCCCCATTCGGCGCTTCTCGTATCGGCGGTGCTCTTGAGCCTCGTTCTCCTGCTCGTCATCCCGCCACTCGGCCATCTCTGCCTGGGAGGCGCGGCGACGGTGACCGAAGCGCTACTCGCCGTCGAGCGCCTGGGGTGGCACGGCCTGCCGCCGCCATGGCCGATGTCTTCTCCGGGCCTTCTCGTCATCGCCGCCTTTACGGGTGCGCTGCTTCTCCTCTCGGTGAGCAGGAAAGTGCTCTGGCGGGCGGGAGTGGCGCTGGTCGCCGGCGCAACCACTCTGGTGATGATGGCGGGCTGGCCGGCCGCTCGCGGTCCAACGGTTCGGGCGGAGGTCGTCTTCCTGGATGTGGGGCAGGGTGATGCGGCGCTCGTTCTCGCCCATGGAGCTCCGGGATGGATCGAGCGGCTGGGTTGCCGCCGGCGGCCACAGGCGGTCCTGGTCATTGATGCGGGGGATCGCCGTCAGGAAGGATTCGACGCGGGGCGAGCCGTGGTCGCTCCGGCCCTCGCCGCCTTGGGAGCGCGGGACGTCGATTGCGTGATCCTGAGCCACGCCGATCGCGACCACATAGGCGGCCTCGAAGCCCTCGCTGCCGCCTTCCCTGTGCAGGGGATCGTTTGGTCGCGGCCTCTCGGCTTGACCCAGGCGGTGAATCGGCTCACTCGCGCGGATAACGGAATCCCTCTCCGGCTCGCCGCCCGGGGAGACACGGTGTTCGCCCGGCCGGGGCTCACGGCGATCGCCCTTCATCCGCCGCAGGATTCCAAGGGACCCGACCCCGCCGCCGAGGTGCGCGGCAACGATGGCTCGCTCGTCATTCGCATTTCCGCCGGCGGTCACCATGTGCTCTTCACCGGCGACATCGAGGAACTTGGCGAATCGATTCTTTGCGAGAGCGCGCAGGACCTTGCGGCCGACGTGATCAAGGTGCCGCATCACGGGAGCCGGACTTCCAGCACCCCGCGGCTCGCCGAAGCTGTGCGGCCCCGTCATGCGATCGTGAGCGTGGGTGACCGCAACCGATTCGGCCATCCGGCGCCCGAGATCGTGGACCGCTGGCGGCAGACGGGAAGTTGGATTTGGCGGACCGACTCCTGTGGGGCGGTGACCGCGGTTCTCGAGGCGCAGGGAGTGACGGTCGCCGGGACGGCGGAGGGCTCTGGGCTTTCGCCCTAGACGCGCTCGACGAACGTGCCGTCGCGCGTGTCGACCCGCACCGCGTCTCCGATCTTCATGTACTCGGGAACGCGAATCGTCATCCCATTCTCGAGCTTGGCCGGCTTGGCCGATCCGGAGGCGGTGGCACCCTTGAGGGGAGGCTCGGTTTCGGTGATGCGGAGATCGACGGTGAGGGGCAGCTCGACGCCGATCACGTGATGCTCATGGAATTCGAGGACAACCTGCATGTTGTCCTTGAGGAACTTGGCGTCATCCCCCAGCGCCTCTTCCGATACGTGCAGTTGCTCATAGGTTTCGAGGTTCATGAATACGTATCCCTCGGCGGGGGAGTGATAGAGGTACTCCATCGTCCGCTGCTCGAGAGCGAGAGGATCGGCGCGCTCATCGGAGCGAAAGCGGTACTCCTGTTGATTGCCGGTGCGCAGATTCCGGAGCTTGGCGTGAACCATCCCGCGCCCCTTGCCGGGGGTGACATGGTTGATGCCGACGATCCGATGAAGCGCACCGGCGTGCTCGATGACCATCCCTACCTTGAGTTGAGTCGCAGGAATCATGAATGAAACAATCCTCTCGATGAAATGTATCGGCCG
>JBIOUT010000018.1:0-6827 GCA_044867365.1 Candidatus Eiseniibacteriota bacterium
GATCATGCGGATCTCGACCAGGCGCTGGCGCTCGTCGATGTCATCGACGAGCTCGTCGACTTTTACAAGGTGGGTCTCACCCTATACACTGCCGCCGGTCCGGCGGCGATCCGGGAGCTCACAGGCCGCGGCAAGCGCGTCTTCCTCGATCTCAAGCTGCACGACATTCCGGTGCAAGTGGCCGGAGCGTCGGCGTCGGCGGCGAGTCTGGGCGTCGAGCTCCTCACCGTGCACGTCGCAGGAGGGGAGGCGATGATGCGGGCGGCGGCGGGCGCGGTCGAGGGGCGCGGTGTGCGCTTGCTGGGCGTCACCGTGCTCACCAGCCTCCCCGCGCCGGATGGCGCCCCGCTCGCCGCGGCACAAGCGGCGATGGCCGCGGGGCTCGACGGGGTGGTGGCCGCTCCCAGCGAGGCGGCGGCGATTCGCCGCGCTCTGGGATCGGAGCCTCTCATCGTCACCCCGGGAATCCGGCTCCGCCCGGTGAGTCAGGATGATCAGGCTCGCACCGGAGACCCGGCCTCGGCGCTCACCGCCGGGGCCAGTCATCTGGTGGTCGGACGTCCGATCACCGCCGAGAGCGATCCGCGTGGGGCGGCGGCGGTGATCCTCGCCGCCATGCGCGGGTGAGTTGCGGGGGGCGAGATTGCGGCGGCGCGAGACGGGAAACGGGACGGGAAAGCGGAAGGAGATCGGTCGTGCGCGTGCTCATCACCGGGGTCACCGGATTCGCCGGCAGCCACCTGGTCGATTACCTGCTCCCCATGGCGGGGATCGAGATCTACGGTCTCTATCGCTGGCGGAGCCCGATGAGCAACATCGAGCATGTGCTCGATCGCATCCAGCTCCGCGAGTGCGATCTGCGCGACGCCTTCTCGGTGCGTGATGTCATCGAGGACGTGCGTCCGGATCGCATCTTCCATCTCGCCGCGCAGAGCTTCGTCCCCACCTCGTGGACCGCTCCCACCGAGAGCCTGGTCACCAACATCGTCGGTCAGCTCAATGTCTTCGAGGCGGTGCGCAAGATCGGAATCCAGCCCCTCACCCAGATCGCCTGCTCGAGCGAAGAGTACGGGCTCGTTTACGACAACGAGTTGCCGATCACCGAGAACAATCCATTGCGGCCTCTCTCCCCTTATGCAGTGTCCAAGGTGGGGCAGGACATGCTCGGTTATCAGTACTTCATGAGCTACAAGCTGCCGGTCATCCGCACTCGCGGATTCAACCACGAGGGGCCGCGGCGGCCGCCGGTCTTCGTGGTCAGTGATTTCGCCATGCAGGTTGCCGAGATCGAAAAGGGGATGCGCCCGCCGATCATCCGGGTGGGCAATCTCGAAGCGCATCGCGACTTCACCGATGTGCGGGACATGGTGCGCGGTTACTGGCTGGCCCTCGAGAAGGGGCGACCGGGCGAGGTCTACAACATCTGCTCGGGGAAGAGCTACTCGGTGCGACAGGTCCTCGACCTGCTCTTGAGCCTGAGCGACGCCAAGATTCGGGTCGAGCAGGATCCGAAGCGGCTGCGGCCCTCCGATGTTCCGGTTCTCCGCGGCGACTGCACCCG
This sequence comes from Candidatus Eiseniibacteriota bacterium, assembly GCA_044867365.1. Classification (GTDB taxonomy): domain Bacteria; phylum Eisenbacteria; class RBG-16-71-46; order CAVPCR01; family CAVPCR01; genus JBIOUT01. The sequence continues at coordinate 1,562 of JBIOUT010000018.1, forward strand.
CTTCACCCGGGAAACCGGCTGGCAGCCCGAGATTCCCTTCGAGCAGACCGTCGAGGATCTGCTCGCCTACTGGCGCGCCCGGTGACCCCGCCTACCCGCCAGGGTGAGAGGCGCGGGCGATGACCGTCGCCGTCACCGGCGCCACCGGCTTCGTCGGCCGCCATCTCCTGAGCGAGCTCGCCGGGAGAGGCATCCGCACCATCGGGACCGGCTATGGAGAGAGCCCCGAGAGCGGCACGCCGAGCCTCGATCTACGAGACCCGCGACAGGCGCACGAATTCGTCGCTCGCGTACGGCCCGACGCGGTCATTCATCTGGCCGCTCAGAGCTCGGTCGGCGCCTCGTTCGCCGCTCCGCGCGAAACCTTCGAGGTGAACGTGCTCGGCACCCTCAATCTTCTCGACGCGATTCGCGAGGAAGCGCCCGCGGCTCGCGTGCTCGTCGTCGCTTCCGCCGATCTCTACGGTCCGAGCGCCGAGGGAATGGCTCATCGCGAGACGTCGCCCTATCGGCCGGTGAGCCCTTATGGCGCCTCCAAGGCTGCCCAGGACCTGGTGTCGGCGCTTGCCGGGGCGGCCTATGGGCTCTCGGTCCTCCGGCTGCGGGCGTTCCCCCAGGCCGGGCCGGGGCAGCGGCCGACCTTCGCCCTGCCCTCGTTCGCCGCCCAGATTGCCGCCGCCGAGCGCGGGGAAGCCGAGCCGATACTCCAGGTGGGCAATCTCGAGGTGGTTCGTGACTACACCGACGTGAGGGATGTCGTCCGCGCCTATGCCGACCTCCTTACCCACGGGGAGCCCGGCGAGGCCTACAATGTGTGCAGCGGCCGCGGCCTCCTCCTCCGCCATCTGGTTGAGCGGCTGGCCTCTGCGGCCCGTGTCCCGATCCGGATCGAGGAGGATCGGACGCGTTTCCGGCCGGCGGACCTCCCCCATCTGGTCGGCGACCCGGCCAAGCTCGAGAAGGCCACCGGCTTCCGGCCCCGGGTCGAGATCGGCCAGACCCTGGCCGATCTCCTCGAAGAGGCCCGGACTCGCCCCGCCCCGGCCCCGGCCGCGTCGCAGGAGCACTGATCTCGTTGCAGGAGCGCGGTCTCGTCCCAGGATCTCTGGTCTCATCGCAGGAGCGCTGATCCCACATGTATCGAATCTCGGTCATCGGCACCGGCTATGTCGGCCTCGTGAGCGGCGCATGTCTCGCCGACTTCGGCAATCAGGTCTTCTGCGTCGACAAGGAGCGGGAGAAGATCGAGCGCCTGAAGCGCCTGGACATCCCCTTCTACGAGCCCGGCCTCGCCGAGGTGGTGGAGCGAAATGTCCAGGAGGGCCGACTCACGTTCAGCGACAACTTGACGGAGTCGGTCGGGAGGACGCCGATTGTCTTTATCGCCGTCGGCACTCCCTCGGGGGCCGACGGGGAAGCCGACCTGAGCGCGGTCTTCGAGGTGGCGGAGCACGTCGCTCACGCCATGCAGGGCTATCGGCTGGTGGTGCAGAAATCGACGGTGCCGGTGGGCACCGGGAAGCGGGTGCGCGACATCATCGCCCAGAACCTGACCGGCGATCACCCCTTCGATGTCGCCTCCAACCCCGAGTTCCTGCGCGAAGGGTCGGCGGTCCAGGACTTCACTCATCCCAACCGGGTGATCATCGGCGCCTGGACGACGCGCGCCGCCAACATCCTCTCCGACATCTACAGCCCGCTCTATCTCAACGAGACTCCGATGGTGAAGACCTCGGTGGAGACCGCGGAGCTGATCAAGTACGCGGCGAACGCTTTTCTCGCCACCAAGATCTCCTTCATCAATGACATAGCCGCCCTGTGCGAGGCGGTGGGAGCGGATGTGCAAGTCGTGGCGAGAGGCATCGGTCTCGACCGCCGGATCGGAGACAAGTTCTTGCACGCCGGCCCCGGCTACGGCGGCTCCTGCTTCCCCAAGGACACGCGAGCTCTCCTGCATTTCGCCGCCGAATCGGGGGTGGATCTGGGGATCGTGCGATCGGTGATCGAGATCAATGACCGCCAGATCGACCGCATGCTCGACAAGTGCGAGCAGGCAATGGGAGGGCTGGCGGGACGGACGGTGGCCATGCTGGGGCTCTCCTTCAAGCCCAACACCGACGATGTCCGCGAGGCACCGGCCTTGAAGATCGCCAAGCGGCTGATGGCCGCGGGCGCCCAGGTCAAGGCCTACGACCCGGTGGCGATGGCCAACGCCGGCCGCTCCCTGCCCGGGCTCAAAATGGGGGCGAACGCCTACGAGGTGTGCGAGGGCGCCGATGCATTGGTGATCGTGACCGAGTGGAACGAGTTCCGGAGGCTCGACCTGGAGCGGATCCGTGAATTGCTCAAGAATCCGGTCCTGATCGACATGAAGAACATCTATTCCCCCGAGCAGGTGCGGGCTCTCGGCTTCCGCTATGTCGGGGTGGGCCGATCTCTGCGTGCCGGAACGCGGGCGGCCGCTCCCACCCGGGAGGATTCATGACGGTGCGATCGGAGGAGAGGAGGATGGGGAGCGGGCGCATCCTGGTCACCGGCGGCGCCGGCTTTATCGGCTCCAACTTCGTCCGCCATCTCATGGAGCGCGAGCCCGAGGTGTCGGTGGTGGTCCTCGACAAGCTCACCTATGCCGGCAATCTCGACAACCTGGAAGGGCTCGATCCGGATCGGCTCACCTTCGTCAAGGGGGACATCTGCGATCCCGAGATCGTCGGCCGCTCGATGGCGGGGGCGCGGGCGGTCGTCAACTTCGCCGCCGAGACTCACGTCGATCGCTCGATCCAGAATCCCGGGAGCTTCGTCCTCACCGATGTCTACGGAAGCTATGTGCTTCTCGAGGCGGCCCGCCGTATCGGTGTCGACCGCTTCATCCAGATCTCGACCGACGAGGTCTATGGCGAGGTCCTGGAAGACCCCGCCACCGAAGAAGCGCCGCTTCTTCCCCGCAATCCCTATTCGGCGAGCAAGGCGGGGGCCGACCGGCTGGCGTATTCCTATTTCACCACCTATCGCTTGCCGGTCGTCATCACCCGCTGCTCCAACAACTATGGCCCGTATCAGCATGTCGAGAAGCTGTGGCCGCTCTTCGTCACCAATGCCCTGGAGGGCAAGCCGCTGCCGGTCTACGGCTCCGGGAACAACTTGCGCGATTGGATCCATGTCGAGGACCATTGCCGGGCCCTCGTCGAGCTGCTCACCGCCGACGGGGCGGTGGGTGAGGTGTGGAACATCGGCGGCGGCGAGGAACATTCGAGCCTCGAGGTGGCGCGCCTGATCCTCCGCACCCTGGGACGGCCGGAGAGCCTCATCCGGCATGTCGATGATCGCCCCGGCCATGACCGGCGCTATGCGCTCGCCGCGACCAAGATCCAACAACAGCTCGGCTTCGCCCCCCGCATTCGCTTCGAGGAAGGGGCCGAGCGCACGATACGCTGGTACTCCGAGAATCGGGGCTGGTGGGAGAAGGTCAAGAGTGGCGCATTCCGCGAGTACTACGAGAAAGCGTATCGCTTGTAATCCCGGTGGCACTGGGCTCGGCCGCCGCCGGCCGGGCTCGATGGCCCGCGCCTGGAAGAGGACGCTCCTCGGCGCCCTTCTCCTCGTCCTCTCCGTCGACGCTCCCGCTGCCTGCGCCGATGAAACGGGAGCGACGCGCGAGGGCGCAACCGCCGGCCTTTCCATCTCCGGTGAGGAGCCGCTCCTCGGCCGACCGGTCGATGCCGCGAGCTATCGGCTGGGTCCAGGCGATGTCCTCGTCCTGGCGGTGCCGGGAGTGCTGCGCGAAAACGTGATCCTCGTCGTCGACGCCGAGGGTGGGATCGTCCTCCCGGGATCTGCGGGTCGAGTCGAGGTCGCCGCGCTCACCCTCGAGGAGGCGCGCCGCGCCGTCGGCAAAGCGCTCGCTTCGCTGGTTCGCCGGCAGGCTTTTGCGCTCAGCTTGCAAGCGCCCCGCCGCTTCAAGGTGTATGTCGTCGGGGCGGTCGAGAAGCCGGGGGTCTATGCCGCGAGCCCGGTCACCCGAGTCTCCGAGATCGTCGATTTGGCGGGCGGCATCCTGGCCGGCGGCTCCAAGCGCAACCTGACCGTCGAGCGGAGCGACAGCCTCGAGCTCCGCGCCGACCTCGTCGCCTTCGCCGCCCTCGGTGATCAAACGAAGAATCTGCTCCTCGAGGGAGGAGATGTGGTGCGGGTGCCGGTGCGGACCGAGGAGATGGCGGTCTTCGGCGGCGTCGCCACCCCGGGAGTCTACGAGTTCGTCGCCGGTGAGACCGTCGAATCGGCCATCGTTCTCGCCGGCGGGCTCGTCCCGGGAGCAGAACGGGACAAGGCCTGGGTGAGCCGATTGGGGTCGGAGGGATCCGAGGCGCGGCAGCAAAAGCCCGCCGATCCCCTGTTGAATCTCACCGCCGGCGACGCGGTGGTGGTGCCGGTCATCGGCGATTTCGGTCGAGTGCACGCGGTCGAGGTGATGGGGGAGGTTCAGTTCCCGGGGTCATATCCCATCGTTCCGGGGGTGGACACGGTGGCGGATGTGCTGAAGCGGGCAGGCGGGCTCACCGCCGCCGCCAACCCGGCGTCGGCGCGATTGCTACGCGCTCCTCCCAACGCAATCTCCGGAGGGCGGCCGGAGGTTGGGAGCGAGGTTCTTCTCGAGCGCCCCGCCGCTCACGAGCGAAAGGGCGCAGGCGCTGCCCCTCCCCTGTTCGGCGAGCTTCCGGAGACCGCACGCGAGATGGAGCTTCTTCGACGCGGGGATGCGCGGGGCGAGGTGAAAGTGGCCTGGCTCGGCGATCCGCTTTCCGATCCCACCCCGGTCGAGGACGGCGATCTCATCCAGGTGCCGCGAGCGTCCGGGAGAGTGCGGGTGGAAGGGCGGGTGCGATCCCCAGGGTGGGTGGCGTTCACCCCCGGGCGTGAAGCCAAGCACTATGTCGAGCTGGCCGGGGGATTCGACCGCAGCGCCGATCGCTCGCATGTGCTGGTCCAGCGGGCAGGCCGGCCGGCTCAGGCGGAGCGCGCCCGCGGTTCGCGAGCGCTCAACGACGGGGACACGGTCTGGGTACCCGAGAAGGCGCCGCGCGGTGGCTGGGCCCGAGTCCGCGACGCCGTCGCCTTGCTGGCTCAAGTGGCGACAATCGTCCTCGTGGTCACGCGATGACACGGATTCTTGCTCGGAGTGTTGCATTCCGGCATCAAGGAATGCGAGGTGGAGCAATATCACCCACTCAAGGTTGTGAGTTGGTCGGCCCGACGGAATTCTGCAAAG
>JBIOUT010000019.1:0-6291 GCA_044867365.1 Candidatus Eiseniibacteriota bacterium
CCGCGAACCGGGCCCACGATCCGCTGCGCTTGCCGAAGAACTTCTCGATCGCCACATGCCGCTCGGCAATCGGGTTCGTCCCCAGGCCCTGCACGCGAGCGAAGGGACGGGTCGCCAGCGACCCCAGGGGCGCCGGGCGCGGGCCGGTTCTCCGGGCGCCTGAGTTCGATCGCAGCGCCTCTCGAAGTCCAATCGAATCTTCGAGCGGCATCTCAAGTGCACAATGTATAACCCAGACATCAAAGAGTTTGAGCGCCTAGCCCGTGAAGGCGCTCACGCCGTCCCCGTGCGCGTCGAGCTGGTCCTCGACAGCGAGACCCCGGTGTCCGCCTTTCACAAGATTCGCAGCGGGGGCCCGGCCTTTCTGCTCGAGAGCATGGGAGGCGGGGAGTCGTGGGGCCGTTATTCCCTTCTTGCCTCGGGGGCGCGCGCCCGATTCGAGGTGCGAGGGCCGACGATTCTCCTCGAGGAGAATGGCGCCTCCCGCAAGGAGACGAGCACCGATCCCCTGGCCGTCATGCAGGCGCTTCTTGCCGCCCATCGCCCGGCGTCGATCCCGGGCTTGCCGCGCTTCGCAGGGGGAGCGGTCGGCTATCTCGCCTACGATTTCGTCCGGCGAATCGAGCGCCTGCCGGAGCACGCCGCCGATGACCTCGCTCTGCCCGAGGCGCAGTTCATGATCGCCGACACCGCCGTCGTCTTCGATCATCGCGACCACACGGTGACCGTCGTGCACAACGCCCCCTTGAGCGGAGATTCCCGGGCGGACTACGAACGAGCGATACGCGCCCTCGATCGCACCGTCGAGCTTCTCACCGCGCCGGCCCGCGAGGGGCTCAGACCTCTTCCCGGCGCTCCGGAGGCGCGGGTTGGCGGCTCACCTGGAGAATTCCAGAGCAGCATGGGGGAGCCGCGCTTCCTCGCCGCCGTCACCCGGATCCGCGAGCTCATTCACGCCGGCGAGGCGATCCAGGTGGTCCTGTCCCACCGATTGTCGCGTCCCTTCGCCGGGGATCCATTCGATACCTACCGCGCGCTCAGGGTCATCAATCCCTCGCCTTACATGTTCTATCTCGACTTCGGTTCGCTCCAGATCGCGGGCGCATCCCCGGAGGTTCTGGTACGCATCGTCGGGCGGGAGGTGACGGTGCGGCCGATCGCCGGGACAAGGCCGCGGGGGGCGAGTGACGCCGAGGATCGCGAGCTTGAGTCATCGCTCAGGAGCGATGCCAAGGAGCTGGCCGAGCATCTCATGCTCGTCGACCTCGGGCGCAACGATGTCGGCCGCGTTTCGGAGTTCGGCTCGGTTGGGGTCGAAGAGTTCACTGCGGTCGAACGCTATTCTCATGTCATGCATCTCGTGTCGGCGATCCATGGCCGGCTTCGCCCCGAGTGCGGGGGTCTCGACGCCTTGCGCGCCTGTTTCCCAGCCGGGACGGTGTCGGGAGCTCCCAAGGTGCGGGCGATGGAGATCATCGAAGAGCTCGAGCCGACCCGGCGCGGCATCTATGCCGGCGCCATCGGCTACGTCGATTTTCAAGGGAATCTCGATACCGCGATCGCCATCCGCACTCTGGTATTCCACCGCGGCCAGGCTCATCTTCAAGTGGGGGCGGGAATCGTCGCCGACTCGGTTCCCGAGCGCGAACTCGAGGAGACCATGGCCAAGGCCCGCGCTCTTTTTCGCGCGGTCGAGATGGCCGAGGGGCTCGAGCGCCGCCCGGTGCCGACAGGCCTTGGGCAACCGACCCGCGCCACCCGGGCCGGCGGCTGAATGCGAGTGAATGAGACGATGCGCATCGTGGTCATCGACAACTACGACTCGTTCACCTACAACCTGGTCCAGTACCTGGGGGAGTTGGGCGCGGAGCCGGTTGTCTTGCGCAACGACGCCGTCTCGGCTGAGGAAGCGCTCGCGGCGGCGCCCGCGGGAGTGCTGGTTTCTCCCGGGCCCGGCGGTCCGGACGCAGCCGGCATTTCCTGTGAAGTGATCCGCCGCGCCGCCGGAAAGCTGCCGGTTCTCGGCGTCTGTCTGGGCCATCAATGCCTGGGCGCGGTCTACGGCGGCCGGATCGTCCGCGCCGCTCGCATCATGCACGGCAAGACATCGGCCATCGAGCACGACGGTCGCGGCCTCTTCGCCGGCCTACCCAATCCATTCACCGCCACCCGCTATCACTCTCTCCTCGTCGAGCCCGAGAGCCTTCCCGACTGTCTCAAGGTCACCGCCCGCACCGGCGAGAACGAGATCATGGGGCTCAAGCATCGCGAGCACGAGACGTGGGGAGTGCAGTTTCATCCCGAATCGATACTCACCGAGGGCGGAAAGCAGCTCATCGCCAACTTCCTCGAGTTCTGCCGCGGCCCGGTAAGCAGCCGAACGGAGTGACGAACGGTGGATTCAGAATCCGGCGATCTGCCACTCCTTGGGGAAACGAACCTCGTACTCGAGGTCGACGGTTTCTGTCGCTCCGGGCGCGAGCTCGTCCTCCCAGCGCAGAACCCCGCCGGGATCGGCGTCCCCATCGACGGGGTTCGGAGTGATGCGGTCGATCTCGACCTCGATGCGGGTGTCGACAGGCACCGGCACCTGGTCGAGGATGACGACCCGCCGGCTCACCCCGTCGAAGTTCGCCACCTGGGTTCGATAGTGATAGCGGAGGAGATGGTCGCCACGGCTTCGGGAGCGAACCTCCGAGACCAGTTGGTGCTTGACCTCGAGGCGATCGAGACTGCCGAAGCTGAGAGTGATCGGCGCTCCCGGGGGAACCGGGAGAGAAAGAGTGCCGGTGCCCAGGTAGTCGCCGCCACTGAACAGGTGGACGAGCCCCGGCAAGAGCGCTGCGTCGGTCCGATTGGTGCCTCGGGCGCTCAAGTAAGCGCGACTCGCCTTCCGCGGCACGACGAGCACCTCGAGATCCACCGGCAGGCGATGGGCCGCCACCGTCACCCGGTGCCAGCTGCCATCGGCCGGCACCGATTCGCGGCGCTCGATCCGGTAGAGAGTGGCGGTTGCTGTCTGGCCGATCTCCGCCAACGAGATCGTGCCGCTCGGCGCGTTGCCATGCTTCGCCTCGTAACCAGCGCTGATGATCGAACCGTCCCCTCCTGGCTTCCCGTCCACATACTCTGCCACCTCACCGCTACGGCCGCTCCGGAAGTGGACCTCGGCTCCCTCGGCAACAACCCCTTCCTTGAGAGCGATCCCCTCCTTGACGTTGTCGGCCGTGAGTTGCCCCAAGTCCTTGGCCGAGAAGGCTCGGTGGTTGTCGGAGCGTTCCTTCTGGATGAGATTGCTCGTGGCCTCGACGCCCCGCAGCTGCTCGGTGCGGGCGAGGGTGGTCGTGGTCCCCGGAGGAGGAGGCGGTGCCGCCCCCGCCGTCAAGTAAATGGGATCGAGATCGGGAGCGCTGGTCGAGCGCAAGGGATCGGAGGTCGATACGGCAAGCTCGACGTCTTCCCAATCCTCACCCGCCGTCTGTCGAATCTCGGCGTAGCTCGACCACAGGACCTCGCTCGCCGCGCGATCGAGGCCGGCGTCGTAGTAAGGGCGCCAGGACGCCCCCGCCACGAGATAAGCGAGCTCGAGCTTTATCGTTCCCGCGGTGAGCACCTCGACATCGACATGGGCTTCGAGACGGGTGTCCGCCTCGGGCGACGGGGTCTGGAGGGTTCGGATCTCGTCATCGATGCGCCCGTGGCGGATATTGAGCTCGCTCTGCCGGCGACCGATCTCGAGGCGCCGTCGCTCGAGCACCGTCCATTCACTTTCGACGAAGCCGAGGGCGAGCCGCAGATGAGCGATGGAGCTCACTCCCGATTTGGAGGCGACTTCGGCGATCGCCTTGGGGGTCTCGACCCGCACGCCGGTGAGGAACTCCTGCTTCTGCTGGAGCACCCGCAGCTCGGCATCGAGATCCTCGATCATTCGGCCAACTTGAGCGGCCTCGCGCCGGAGAGCGGCGACACGCTCCTCGACCGGCTCGGCGTAGACGCGGCGCTCGATGCGGATTCCGAGCACCCGCGCGTCGCCCTCGACCGAGCAGCCGAGAGCATCGGTGTGGGTCTCGAGCGGCAGTTTCTCGAAGACAAGGGCGTGGATTCCCGCCGGCAGGTCGACCCGGGCCGCACGAGTGACGTGTGCCGTTTGCGCGTAAACGGTCACCCGTTCGATCCGCGACTCGACGACCCGACTGTCAGGGCCCGCAACGGTGGGGGAAGCGAAGGCCGAGAGAAGGGGCAAGAGAACGGGGTTGAAGGGAAGGTGGGCGAGGCGCATGGCAATGTCTCCCGGGGGAAGGTCATGCGTCAATCGAACTCGAATGCTCCGAGAGGCGCCTTGCTTTCCACCAACGGAACAAAATGAGTCGAGTTCTTCCCGACCTCTTGCGCCGCCTGATCGACCGACAGTCTCTCGGACGTGATGAGGCGCGCGAACTCGTCCTCGCCATCATGGACGGGGAAGCGACCCCGGCCCAGATCGGCGCCGTTCTCGTCGCCCTGCGCATGAAGGGGGAGACGGTCGAGGAAGTGGTGGGGGCGGCCGAGGCGCTCCGCGCCCGCGCCGCGCGAGTGACCACAAGCAGGCGCCCCGTCCTCGATACCTGCGGCACCGGCGGCGACAGCTCGGGGAGCTTCAATATCTCTACCGCAACCGCATTCGTCGTTGCCGCGGCGGAAGTCGCGGTCGCCAAGCATGGCAACCGGGCGGTGTCGAGCGCCTGCGGCTCGGCCGACGTCCTCGAGGCGCTCGGGGTGCGCATCGATCTCGGGCCGCCGGAAGCGGGGCGATGCCTCGACGAGGCGGGGATTGCCTTTCTTTTCGCCCCGCGCTATCACCCGGCGATGCGTCATGCCGCCGGGCCGCGGCGAGAGATCGGAGCCCGAACCGTGTTCAATCTGCTGGGACCGCTGGCCAACCCGGCGGGAGCGAGCCGGCAGCTCCTCGGTGCCTATAGCGCCGAAGCGGCGCGGCTCCTCGCCGAGGCGCTGGCCATGCTCGGCTGCGAGCGGGCGCTCGTCGTCCACGGCGACGGCGGCGTGGATGAGCTCGCCCTCACCGGTCTCACTCAGGTCTTCGATGTCGGGGAGGGACGAATCCGCGCCTACACGATCGATCCCGAGGAAGCTGGCATCGAGCGGCGAGTCACTGCCAAGCTCAAGGGAGGTAGCGCGACCGAGAACGCCGTCCTCCTCGGCCGGGTGCTCGACGGCGAGCCGGGGGATCCTCTGGACGCGGTTCTCCTCAATGCCGGCGCCGCCCTCCTGGTCGCCGGCAAGGCGGACTCGCTGGCCACCGGGGTCGAGGAGGCGCGCAGTCTCATCCGGTCGGGCGCGGCACGGAAGCGGCTCGAGGCGCTCATACAGTGGACGCAGGCGATCGAGGCGCCGGTGCCTCCGTCCATGGGACAAATGCAAGGGGAGAGCCGGTGAACATTCTCCATCGAATCGCCGAGTCCCAGCGGGCGCAAGTGGCTCGCCGCCAGCGGGAGTATCCGCTTCGCGAGCTGAAAGCGGCGGCGGCGAACGCGGAGCATCCGCCGCGCGGCGGCTTTGGACAAGCGCTGAGAAGGGGCCCGGAAGGGAGCCTGCGCTTCGTCTGTGAGATCAAGCACGCCTCGCCGAGCGCGGGAGTGCTGCGCGAGGCCTTCGATCCGGTCGCCCTGGCTCGGACCTACGCCGAGAGCGGCGCCGCGGCGATCTCGGTCGTGACCGAGGAGCGTTTCTTTCTCGGCACCCGCGAGGCTCTGGCACGAGTGCGTGGGGCGGTGCCGCAGCCGGTCTTGATGAAGGATTTCGTCATCGATCCTTATCAGATTGTCGAGGCCCGAGCTCTGGGAGCGGATGCCATCTTGCTCATCGCTTCTCTCCTTGGGGCGCAGGAACTCAAGCGCTTTCTCGAGCAGGCGGCCGAAATGAGCCTCGAGTGTCTGGTCGAGGTGCACGATGAAGCGGAGCTCGAGTCGGCCCTGGGATGCGGGGCGCCGGTCGTGGGAGTCAACAATCGCGACCTCACCAATTTCCAGGTCGACCTGGCGACGACCGAGCGCTTGAGCCGCTTGATTCCGGCGGGTCGGGTGCTGGTGAGCGAGAGCGGCATCCGCACCCGCGACGATGTCCTTCGGCTCGAGCAGTCGGCTGTGGATGCGGTGCTCGTAGGGGAGACGCTGATGCGGGCGGATAGTCCCGGAGCGGCGCTCGAGCGACTGATGGGGTCTTGACCCCGTCTCTTCGAGCTCAATAATTCGATGACCTTCGTCAAAATCTGCGGCATCCGCAGCGTCGAGGATG
>JBIOUT010000020.1:0-15855 GCA_044867365.1 Candidatus Eiseniibacteriota bacterium
ACCTCGGCGGTGACCGAGCTCGCCCCTGCCGGAACGACCTCAGGGGAGGAGTTCGACGGGAAGCCGAGGCGATAGAACGAGTACTCGGCCTCGGGAAAGTAAACCCAGTTGTGCTCGCTCAACAAACGTCCCTCGACGCCGATATTGATGCTCAAGACCGAATTGTGGCGGAGCTTCATCCCCGCGTGCCGGACCTCGTCGGGCACCGGGTCGAGAAGCTTGATCAATTGCGGGAGCGGCATGGTCGAGATCAGGGTCTCGTACTCGACCGTCTCGCCGTCCCGCACCTTCACCCGCCGCCGCCGGAGGTCGATCGCCTCGACCTCGGCCCCGAGCACGACCGGTCCGGCTTCAGAGGCGATGGCTTGCGGCAGCACCTGGATGCCTCCGCACACCGGATACCAGAAGAAGGCGTTGTAACCGAAGGCGCGATCGCGGCGATCGACGAGCGCCCCTTCCACCACGTCCTCGAGGGAGGGCCGGGGCACGAAGCGGCCCATCCAATCGCAGGTCATCTCGCGCGGTGGGAGGGTCCACAGCTTGGTGTTGTAGGGGATCATGAAGTGCTTGGCAATCCCCTTGCCGAAGGTCGAGAGGATCCAATCCTCGAAGCTCGTCTCGGCGGGATCGGGTTCATGGGCGGCCGGAGATTTCAGGGCGGCGGTCGTCGCCTCGATGAAGCCGAGAAGGCACTCCTTGACCACCTCGTGCGGCAATCCATAGGTGTTGGCCTGGAAAGGATAGGGGGTGTAGGTGCCCTGCGAGTAGATCCAGGCGCGTCGCGCCACTTGGTGCAGATTGTCCCCGCAGAGCGACTTCACCCAGGTCTCGATCTCGGAATTGCGGAAATGCAGGAAATGGCCGGTGTAGTCGAAAGTGTAGCCGACGACCCGCTCGGAGCGGGTGAGCCCGCCGAGCTTCGCCTCCTTCTCGAGGACGACGAGATCGGTGCGACCCGCTCTGCGGAGATGAGACGCAGCGGTGAGTCCGGCGAGGCCGGCGCCAAGAATGGCGATCATGGCGCTTGCACCGCGGAGAGGGGTTCGGTCTCCGCCGGCAGTGCCGCCGCCGGAGCGGCAGCGCCTTCGGGAACAGCAGTCGGGTTCACCCGATAGATGGACCACTGGTGCTCGCTGCCGGTCGTGAGGAGGTGCGTGCAGTCGCGGCTGATGAACTCCCGGCGGTGGGCGTTCTGGTTCAGGGTCCAGTGGCTCGCGTACGCCATGTTGGGCCATCCGGTGTTCGGAGCGCCGAGCGGCCATTCGGGGGCGACGACCAGATACTCGGGCCCCGCCTCGCGCTGATCGGCAGGATAGCGGGAGCGATCCTTGATGGTGCGATCGGTCTCGATCGCGAGCCACCAGGGGAGGCTCCAGCCCCAGCCCGAGAACACGGCATCGGCTTCGGTGTGATGGTCGACGTAATCCACCATCTGTCGATAGGCCGGGGTGAGGGTTCGGCTGCCGCGCACGATCGCATCCACCTGGCCGGCGAGCGGCACGAGCGTCTTGCCGAAGACGATGAGCCCGATTCCGGCGAGGAGGCAGGACGAGAGAAGACGCGGGGCGAGCGGCTCAGGGACGCGGCGAGCGGCGGCGACCGCCGTCCAGCCGTCGACGATCAGCTTGGCGACATAGATCTGAACGAAAGGCCAGATGTAGAGCAAGTGCTCGATCGGAAGATCGAAGCTGAAGAGCGCCCACCACAACCCCCAGATGGCGGTGAAGGTGAACATATAGAGAGCGAGAGGCGCCGGACGTTTCTTGAGATGAACCGCGGCATAGGCGATCGCCGGCAGGGTGAGGAAGCCGCCGAGCATCGACCAGAAGTCGACCTGGGCAAGAGTGATGAGCGGCCGAGCGAAAGCAAAGATGGATTGGGTTTGCCCCTCACCGGCGCTGAATCCGGCGGCGCGGCCGGCGTGCTGTTGCCAGAGACGTCCCAGGTGATCGACTTCGGCGTGAAGTCCGAACTCGCTCAGGCGCATCACGAAGAAGGCTGCCGGGGCGACCAGGAGGCCGGCGGCCGGCAGCAGATAGGCGCGGCTCGGCAAGCGGCGTCCGGCGAAGGCGAGGAGCGCCCAGGTCACGACCACCGCCGGCAGGGAGAAGAGAAAGAGCCACTTGCTCTGGAAGGCGAGTCCCCAGAAGACTCCGGCGAGGAAGAGCCTCAGCTCGCTCGGCCGATTCACCCCCGACGCCCAGAGAAGCGCACCACACACGAGATAGAAGAGGGCCGGTGACTCGCCCATGCCGGCCGAGATATAACCGTTCGATGGCCCGAAGAAGATATGGGCCGGATTGAGGACGAAGAAGAGGAGCCCGAGGAGGACGGTCGGTCCCCCGTAGATCCGGCGCAGTCCGAGATACGTCGCGATGAGAAAGGCGAGGAAGAAAGCCAGGGCGAGATTGTGCGCGTGCTGGAGATCGATGCCGAAGAGCTTGTAGACGAGCGCCGTCGGCAAGAGCATCGCCGGCCCGGTCGAGATGCGATGGGTGTCGAGGTCGAAGCCGAGGTTGGTGCGCGTGGCGTACTTGCCGTAGCGCACGAGATTGGCCGGAGGTTGCAGGTTGATGCCGTCGGAATGGAAGGGCGGCTGGACATGATGCGACCAGATGGCGAGACCGACGACGATGCCGCCGAGAAGCACGAGAAGCGCGCGTTCATGCTGACTCGAGGGAAGGGTACGGGTCGCCGAGGCGGCTCGGGCGGCGATCCACCGCGCCAGGGCGATGAGAATATGGGTGAGCAAGCGTGCGGCGGCGAGGACGCCCGTTTCGAGGGCGCGATAAGCGGCGATCACCCGATGAACGAAGAGGGCGCCAGCGAGCGCCGCCGTCCCGGCCGCGAGCAAGATCCAGCGGAGCGCCGCCACCTGGCGCGCGGTCTCCGGGCTCAGGGATCCATCCGAGGACAGGTTGCGGGCGACGAAATCGACGAGCTCTCGGCCGTCCACCCACGCGGCGAGGCCGAGCCCCACCCCCGCTCCACATAGAAAGAGAATTCGGAGGAGCGCAACCACCGGACCCGAGGGCCAGCCGCGGCCGGTCGCCGGCGGGACCGGCGAGGGGGTGGATGTCCCCGGCTCATCGGCGACCCATGCCGGGGTCACGGGCTCGGGGTTCCTCGGGCTCACCGATCGAATTCTCCAGGGTTTAGCGGTCGAGCGTGCAACGTGGAAGGCGAGCTCCCGAGCCAGGAAAGCCCTTCGATGGCCCCCAGCCCCGCACCATGCACCAGAGCAGCCTCGTCATACTTGCCGGTCCCAATTCCCCGCTCCATCCATGGTCCCACGAACTCTCGGCGGGCACGCGCGAGCCTTCCCTGGCGACGGGGAGCGCGATGGGCGGACGATCCGGGGGGTGAGTGGCCGGGGTGTGGATTAATGCAAGAAACAAACCCCGGGGATTCTAACGTCGTCTGTTGTCGGCGCGCAAGAGCGCGAGCCACGGTTGCGGGAGGCCGCGGCCTCATGGGAGAATAGGCGCCTTGCTCGGCCACTGGGGGCCGGCTCAGGAGACAACGACATGACCGAAGGGCGACCGACTTTGCAGATGCCCACCGACACCCCGCCCACCACCGATTCAGATCAGCCGCTCCCCACCGAGAGCGACGGCGGCATCCTCGAGGCTCAACCCGATCTTCACGACGCCGGAGGAGTCTCCGATCCCGAGGAGTCGCCGGATCCCGTTCACTCTTCCGATCCACCGACCGAGTCCGATTCCACGAGTGTGATCGAAGAGAGTGCGGTCGCTCAAGAAAGTGCGGGCGGCGTCGCCGAAGAGGATGCGGCCAGCGGGTCCGATGCGGCAGTCACCGATACCGTCACCGCCAAGGTAACCGGTGAAAGCCCGACGGTGAGTGATGCCGAGCAGCCACCGGCGCAAGCAGGGGATGCCGAGCACACGCCAGCGCCAGCGGGCGATGCCGCGGTGGCGCCGGCGACCCCACCCGATTTCGCTCAACTCCTCGAGAAGAGCCTCGAGAAAGCGCGGCCGATTCGCACCGGCGATCGGCTGCGCGCCGTCGTCCAGCGGATCGAGGATCAGTTCTCCTACCTCGACTACGGCGGTCCGCGCGAGGCGGTGATCGCGACCCAGGAGCTCCGCGATCCCGAGGGGAATCTCAAGATCGGGGTCGGAGAGCGAATCGATGTCACCGTCGCCGAGAGCGGCGAGACGCTCCTGGTTCACCGGCTGGTGCGCAAGTCTCGTGACCGTTCGGTCCTCAAGCAAGCCTTCGCGAGCGCCGCCACCGTCGAGGGCAAGGTCACCGGCACCAACAAGGGCGGTTTCGATGTCCAGGTCTCGGGCTTTCGCGCCTTCTGCCCAATCTCTCAGATCGATCGCACCTACTGCAGCGATCCGCAGAGCTATGTCGGTCAGACGCTGCCTTTCCGGATCATCGAGTACAAAGAAGGCGGGCGGCGGGTGGTGGTTTCGCGCCGCGCCTTGCTCGACGAGGAGCGGCGTCGCGAAGCAGCGGAGACTCGGGCGCGGCTCCAGGTCGGGGACGAGCTCGAAGGCACCGTGGTCCGCCTTCAACCCTTCGGCGCATTCGTCGACATCGGCGGTCTCGACGGGCTCGTTCATGTCTCCGAGCTTCGTCATGGACGAGTCTCCGACCCCGCCCAGGTGGTGAAAGTAGGCGAGAAGATCCGGGTCAAGGTGATCGGGATCGAGAATCTCGGCTCTGAGAAGGGCGAGCGGGTCTCGCTTTCGGCGCGAGCGCTCGAAGGCGATCCCTGGCAGCGGGTGAGCGGCGAGCTGGCGGTCGGTGCCACCGTTCAAGGCAAGGTGCTGCGGCTGATGAACTACGGAGCGTTCATCGAGATCCTGCCCGGGGTCGAAGGCCTCCTTCACATCTCGGAGATGGCGGATAAGCGACTTCGCCACCCGCGTGAGGCGGTGAGCGAGGGATCGACGGTCGAGGTGCGCGTGCTCGAGCTCGATCCCGAGAGGCGACGCTTGTCGCTCTCGATGCGCCCGCCGGGGTCGCCGCCCCATCCCGAAGATTCCGAGCCGGCGGCCGCCAAGCTCGCGGTCGGCACCGCCATCGAGGGCTCGGTATCGAGCGTCAAACCTTACGGAGTATTCGTGCGCATCGAGTCGCCAGTCTCCGGTGTCGATGGACTGCTGCCGACCGAGGAGACTCACCATCCGCGCGGCACCGATCTCGAGCAGGCGATGCCGGTAGGATCGACAGTGAGCGCCGAGGTCCTGCGCGTCGATACCCTGGGGCGAATCCGGCTCACCCAGCGATCGGCGAGCGAGCGTGAGGCGAGCCGGACGCACGAAGGGAGTCGCGAGCGCCAGGAAGGTCGCGGCGAATCGGGCCGGCGCGAAGGAGGACGCGACCGCGATGGCCGCGACCGGGACCGCGATCGCAGCCGAGAAGGACGCCTCGGCCGGGAGCGGGGGATGGGGTCGCGCGGCGGCCGCGATGGTGAGGCCGAGCGTCGCGAGTCACGGCGGCGGCCGCGCCGGGATCCTGGAAGCCCACCGGGAGAGGCGCAAGAGCTCCAGGAGGGGGAGGAGGAGCGGAGAGGATCGAAGACGAGTTCCCCGGGTCTCGGCATCATGGCCAAGGCCTTCCGCCGGGTCCTCGATGGACATTAGGTCGCGAGTCCGAGGTCGCGGGTCCGCGACTTGAGCCTGCGCCGGCATCGGCGGCGGCCAACGCTACGCCAGGGCAAACGTTGCTATGACCAACGATCGCCTTTGCCGGGGAGCTCGATGACGTCCAGCTGCGGAAGTTCGAGCTGACCCGGCGCCTGTCGCCGCCCGTCGAGGAGTTCGGCGGCCACCGCCAGCGCCATGACCACTCCGGCGAGCGCCGCCTGCTTTCCCGTCCGCACCTGTTCCCGACCCAGACGCTCGAGTCCCCGCGCAGCGAAGAGCGCCCGCTCCTGGAGTGATGGGCTCATGCAGAGCGATCGCCGGAGTCCGGCGAGGGGACCGTCGAGCCAGGCCGGATAATCGGCGATCGCCCCGGCTCCCCGCCCCGCCCGCCCCCACAACCGCCCCCCGGCCCGCACCGCCGCCGCCCACGGCCAGGAGACTCCGGGACGGGCCCCGGTCCGCTGCCAGGGAATGGCGGCGAGCGGCGGAAAGTGACGGACGAAGATCCGGCACATCGCGCGACCGTATCGGCGCTCCGCCATCCGCAACCGTTGCATCGCCGCGAGCACCGGAGCATGAGCATAAGGCGTGATGACCGGGAGATAGTGGCGATCGAGAGCGAGCCCCGGGGCGGCGAGCCGACCCACCCGTTGATCGAGGAGAAAGCGGCGCGCCCGCTCGGCCGGCGCCGCCGCGGGGGTCGCGGCGAGCGCCGCCGCAAGCGCGGCGCGGGGGTGAAAACGAAGCTCCGCCGCCGCCGGCGCGGCGAGCACCGCCGGCAATTCCTGCGGGCGCAAAATCCTGTTGAATGCCGCAAACAGTCGCGCCTCGAGCGACGGCGGGCCGGGGAGAGCGTAGCGAGGATGGGCGAAGCTCCCGCCCAAGATCGCGTCCCCGGCGAACCCGTTCCATTCGGCGCTCGCCTCCCCGCGCATCGTCGCCAGGAGATCGCAGCCGTGGAAGTGGAGGGCCGGGACATGGCCGTCGGTCAGCGCCACCGCGTGGTCGAGCACCTGCTCGAGCGCCTGCGGCCTCCAGGCGGCGACTCGATGGCGGACGCCGAGGACGGAGGTCGCGCGGCGGGCGAGCTTTTCGTCGGCGCATCCCGGTTGACCGAAGGTGAAGGCGCGCACCGGTTGGCCGCTACGAACCAGGAGGGCGAGCACGAGCCGTGAATCGAGCCCACCCGAGAGGAGGAGACCGGGGAGGGACGAGACCGGCGCCATCCCCACCGCCGCATCGATGGCGGCCAGAATCTGATCCGCCGCCTGATCGAGCGACCGCCGCGGCTCGGGCTCGCTTGCGAGAAGCAGCCGTTCGCGGCGGCTTGCGGAACGAGAATCGATGCGCCGCGCCCCGGGCGGCAACGCTTCGATCCCGGCGTACAGGGTGCGGGATCCCAGGAGCTGTCCGAAGGTGAGGAGCTCCGCCACTCCTTCGGGATCGAAATCGCAACTCGGCGCGAGGCGAGCGAGGGTCAGGGCGGAGGTTCCGACTGCGAGACCGCCGGGGAGCCGGCGCAGATAGAGAGGCCAGGCGCCGAGGGGATCGAGCTCGATCTCGAGCCGGGATCCATCCCAGAGAAGCGCGGCATGGGGAAAGGGGAGGAGCCC
The DNA here is from genome assembly GCA_044867365.1 of Candidatus Eiseniibacteriota bacterium. Lineage (GTDB taxonomy): Bacteria > Eisenbacteria > RBG-16-71-46 > CAVPCR01 > CAVPCR01 > JBIOUT01. The sequence continues at coordinate 7,235 of JBIOUT010000020.1, forward strand.
ATCGGCGTCGGCGGGTGATTGCGGATCCACCGCCGATCGCGCATGCGCCGCCGACGTGAGTTCGCGGGCCGGAGTGGTCTCGAGCAAGCGCCCGGCGGCTTCCACGGCGCGATCGGTGGTGACGACGGCCGAGGCGCGCCGGCCGGCGACCCGTGCTGCTCCGTCGTCTCCGTGGGCGTCACCGGTGGGGGAGGGAGTGCGGATGACCGCGAGCGCCGCGCCGACGACATTCACCTGCTCGATCCGCTCCCATTCGGCCGCCGGTCGGAGAGCGAGGAGACGGTCCAGGGTGGCCGACGGGTCGAGCTCTCCGGGCCCCGCCGCTTCCCCGCCTGCCTCTGGTGCTTCGCCCGCCGCGCCCCGCGTGTCTCCGGCCGCAGGGCGGGGCCAGCTCACCACCGCGAAGAGCCCTCCCATCCTCCCTGGCCGATCTCTATCCGCCTGCAGTTCCGCCGTCCGATGGCCGGCTCGACCAGGCAATTGCATGTTTCGGAAGGGGTTGAGCGACGCAGGCGAACATCAACAAACAATGAAAAATTCCCCTTGCCAGCTTCCGACTATCTGATACATTGCGCGCGCCTGGTGGGTTGAAGTGGTGCAAAGTGGTTCCCAATACCCATCCAGTGGTTGATCACCCGGGATCTGACCCTAGCCCCACCTTTGCTTGTCGAGGTGATCGCTCGGTCGGATCGGGGGACGGCGCGGGCGCAGGCTCGCGTGGCAACGAGGAAACCCGGTGGCTGTCGGCGTCTACTTCGGCGAAGACCTCCACACCATGGACTCCAAGGGCAGGATCAACATTCCAGCCCGCCACCGGAGAATCGCGTTGCCGCGCGGCGGCAAGCTCTGGGTCATGCCAGGGTTCGAGGATTGCCTGGTGATGATAGACGAAGAGAGCTTCAGCGCCTATGCCGAGCGGGTGCGGAGCATGCCGGGCAACGCCGAGGAGGCCCGGCGGTTCGAGCGCACGTTGTTTCGGCGCACCGTCGACCTCGAGCCCGACGACCAGGGGAGAGTGGTCATACCCGAGCCCCTGCGTCGTTACGCCGGACTGGAACGATCGGTTCTCATTCTGGGGGTGAACAACCGAGTGGAGCTGTGGAACCCGGAGCGCTACGCCGCCTACGAGGCAGCTTCTCCTCTGTCCATGGCGGAGATAGCCCGGAGACTGCTCATCTGACGGGTGGTCTGTGGGTCTTGCCTCGGTCCACCGACCGGTACTTGTCGATGAGGTGCTTCGGCATCTCATCGGCGACCCGGCCGGATGTTACGCCGACCTCACCCTGGGAGGGGGCGGGCATAGCGAGGCGATTCTCGAGGCGCTAGCTCCGGCCGGGACGCTGATCGGGCTGGATCGGGACCCGAACGCCGTCGCCGCCGCCGCTCTGCGATTGTCCCGCTTCTCGGGACGCGTCGAGCTCGCGGTGGGACGGGCCGGGGACCTCACGTCGATCCTCGCGGTTCGGGGGATCGAGCAGGTGAACGGAGTGCTGCTCGACCTGGGCCTTTCGAGCGATCAGTTGGCGTCGGACCGCGGATTCAGCTTCGAGGGCGATTCACCGCTCGACATGCGGTTCAATCCGGCGGAAGGGGGCGAGCCCGCTCACGCCCTCCTCGCCCGGATCGACGAGTCGGAGCTGGCGCAACTTTTCGCGCGATACGGCGAATTCTCGCGCCATGAATCCAGACGCCTGGCTCGCCGTCTGATCGCCGCCCGCGCCCATGCTCCTCTCGATCGGGTCTCGGCGGTGCGCGAGGCACTCTTGCCGGTGATCCCCGCTCGCCGGCGGGCTCAGACCTTGGCCCGCGTCTTCCAGGCTCTCCGCATCCAGGTGAACGACGAGCTCAACGAGCTCGATCGCGCCCTCGATGCCTCGGCACAGAGCCTTCGCCCCGGCGGGGTGCTCTGTGTTCTGGCCTATCACTCGCTCGAGGACCGGAGGGTCAAGCGATTCCTTCTTCCCCCGTCGCCGCCGCGCCGTGATTTGCCGCCGCCCGCCGGTTTTCCGGCGGGGCGCTTCCAGGTTCTCACCCGCCGCGCGGTGCGTCCGACGCCGGCGGAGATCCACGCCAATCCGCGCGCCCGCAGTGCACGGCTGCGCGCGGGGGTGCGCAAGGACGCATGACGGAGCGCAAAGACGCATGAGCGATGCGCAAGGACGCATGAACATTTTGTGTGAGGGATGGGATCGGGCTCTGGCCATGGACAAGGGATCGCACTCCACCTCGGAGGGGAGATGAATCGATCGGGCGGCACGTTAAAGGTCGGAAGGACGTCATCATGGCAGAGCCGGACAGCGAATGTCGGTGCTTCACAAACTCATTCATCCCACCATTCCACTTCTGGCGGGTGCTGGATCTTCCAGCGCCCGCCAGGGCGACCCGGGCGCCGGCCCGGGGGGCTCACGCCGGAACGAGGACTGATTCTGATCCTGGTTCTCGGAAGCGGTCTCGGGCTCAGTTTTCTGCGCTCGCAACTCAATCTTTCGATCCTGGCGGCCTCGCGCACGCTGGCTGAGAACCGGCGTGCCGAGGCTGGGACCGAGCGCGATGTCGATGCGATGCGGGTGGTCGTCGAGCGGCTCGGCGCCATCGATCGCATCGAGCCCGAAGGCCGGCGCGCCGGCCTCGAGCGGCCGCCGGCCGAGGCGGTCATGCTTCTCGCCGCGCGTGCGCCTCGCAGTTTCCCCGGAGCACGTCCGCTCGGGGTACCCGGTGCCGGCGTCCTGGGTCGCTGGTTCGAGCGTGCCGTAGGCGCGGCGCGCGTGCCGACCGCATCGGCCTCTTCCGAGGACGGCGGCGGAACGGCGAAGCGCCGTCGCGGCGATGGGCAGGAGTCCGCGACCGATCAAGGGACCTTGCTCGTCCATTCCGCCTGTCGAGTGGCCGGGGAGCACGGCGAGCGAGGGTCGCGGTGCGAAGCATGCCGCACCCTCGCCGCCGGCGAGTCGATTGCACATTAGAGAGAGCGCGAGAGAGAGCGCGTAGAAAGAGACTTTCCTCCTCGGAGGCTCCATGGATCTCCATCTCCCCCCCTCGCTTCTCCTGGGCCGGCGCCCCCCCCGCCGTTTCGGCCGGCGGCAGAGCCCCTGGCGGCGGAATTCCCCCGGGCGCCGGCAGCATCCTGGAGGTTGGGGATCGCGTTTCCGCTCCGGGATCGACCGCATCGTCGATGGAATAAGGGAACGGACGCCGCTCGCCGCCCTTGGGCGTTGGCTGGGGAGCGGCCCTCCGACGGATTCCCCACGCCCCACCGCCCCCGCATTCCTCGATCGCCTGCGCGAGCCCGATGCCCTGGCCGCCGGCGGCCGATCGAGCCTGCTCGCCATGCGCCGCCGTCTCCTGCCGCTCGGAATCGGATGCGCACTCTTTCTGGCGTTGATCGCCGGCCGGCTCTTTCACCTGCAGATTCTCTGTCACCGCGGCTATCTCGAGATGGCCACCGCTCAACAAGAGCGCCGGGTCACGGTGCGCGCGGTGCGCGGCGATGTCGTCGATCGCGAGGGGCGAGTTCTCCTCCACACCCTTGCTTGCCGGACCCTCGTCGCCTGTCCGCGCGAGATTTCTCGCGGCGCCTCGGCGGCTCGCCGGCTCGCTCCCGTCATCGGCCGCTCGGAAGGGGAGATCGCCCGTCTCCTGGCGAAGCGGGCGCCGCTCGTCGAGCTCGATCCGCAAGTGAACGAGCGCGAGGCGACGCGCATCCGTGCTCTTCGGCTTCCCGGCTTGCAGCTCGTCGAGGCGGGGCGCCGGGTGAAGCTCGTCGAAGGCTGTGATCTTCTCGGCGCCCTCGATCATCAGGGCCGCGGCAACGAGGGGATCGAGAGATCGATGGATGCGGTCTTGCGCGGCGAGGATGGTTGGGAAACCCGCTACGTCGACGCCCGCGGCCGGCTCGCCGCGCGCCCGGACGCGCGCGCCAAACCGGCGGTCGACGGCGATCGAGTGATGTTGACCATCGATTCCCGCTGGCAATGGGCGGCGGAGGACGCGCTCCGGCGAGCGGTCGCCGAGCACCGCGCCCGCGGCGGCTCGGCCGTCCTTGTCGAGACGACGAGCGGCGAAGTGCTGGCTCTCGCCTCGGTGGGAACCTCGTCACTCGGTGCCGGCCGGAGAGTCGATCGTCTGGCGCCGATCGAAGACACCTACGAGCCGGGCTCCACCTTCAAGCTGATCACCTTCGCCGCCGCCATCGATCTGGGATTGATCGATGAGGACGCCGTCTTCTTCGCCGAGAACGGGCGCGCCAACTTCGGCGGCTTCGAGATTCGCGATGCCAAGAAGCTTGGATGGTTGTGCGCCGCCGACGTCCTCGCCTTCTCGTCGAACATCGCGACCGCCAAGATCGGACAGATGGTGGGGGCGCGCGAGCTTTACCAGGCGGCGCGGAGATTCGGTTTCGGCCGCCGCACCGGCATCGAGCTTCCCGGTGAGGCCGCCGGCTCGCTCCGCCCGGTCGAAGAGTGGAGCGGACGATCGCTGCCGACGATCGCCATCGGCCAGGAGCTGGGAGCCACCACCCTGCAACTCGCCATGGCCTACGGGGCGCTCGCCAACTCCGGTGAGCTCAAGCGCCCGCGCATCGTGCGTCGGATCGTCGCTCCCGATGGAGAGATTCGCGCCACGGCCACTCCCGAGACGGTGCGCCGGACGATGCTTCCCGCGACCGCGGCCATCGTCACCCGCTACATGGTGCGGGCGGTCGAGATCGGCACCGGCAAGCGGGCGGCGATCAGCGGGGTGGCGGTGGCAGGCAAGACCGGGACCGCCCAGAAGGCGCGAATCGACGGTCGGGGGTATGCTCAGGGCAAGTTCGTGTCCTCGTTCGTCGGCATCTTTCCGGCTGATGCCCCCCGCTACGTGCTGGCGGTCTCGATCGATGAGCCGGCGGGAATGCATTACGGCGGCGAGGTGGCGGCGCCGGTCTTCCGGGAGATCGCCATGGCCACCCTCGGGCCCGCTCGCCTGCCGCAAGGCATGCGCGAGGTCGAAACCGCCGAGCTCGCCCCCTCGTCTCGGCTCTCGGTGCCCGATGTGCGACTTCTCAGCCCGCGGGCCGCGGTCCGCCGCTTGCGCGACGCCGGATTCGAGGCGCGCGTCATCGCCGGCGGCGATCGCGTCCTCAGTCAGGATCCGCTTCCCGGGGAGCAGGTGAGCGCCGGAACCATGGTCACCCTCGGCCGGTCGCCGGCGAAGACGGGGACGGTGCCCGAGCTGCATGGGCTCGCGCTTCGCGATGCGCTCCGCCTGCTGCGAGGCTCGGGAATCGAGATGCGGGCCGCGGGGTTCGGTTGGGTCGCCGATCAGTCGCCGCCGGCGGGGACGCCGGTGAGCGCCGGCATGGTTTGCCGAATTGTGTTGGCTCCGGATCGCGGCGAGTGGCGTGGCGGGGAGCCCGGTGAAGCGGGGCCGGAATCGAGTCCGGAATCACCGGCGGCAGAAGGAACGGGGGAGGAGGACGTCAGGGGTCACGCGGGGGATGCGGCAACGATTCCAGTAGCTCTGGCGTCGGACGAAAAAGGCGTTGATCGAGGGACGCGCTGATCGAGAGTTTTCGACGATCGAATGGGACAACCGATGCGCATGGAAGCTCCATGGACCTCCCTCTCCCCGCCGGTCGCGCTCGCCGACCTCGCAGTCGGGCTCGGCGAGCTCGCCGGCGACTCGGCGGTCACGGTGCGCTCGCTCGCCATCGATTCGCGCCAGGTGACCCCGGGAGCCCTGTTCGTGGCGCGGCGAGGGCTCCAGTCCGACGGCCACCGCTTCGCCGGCGATGCGGTGGGCCGCGGCGCCACCGCGCTCGTCGTCGAGCGATCCGCCGCCGCGCCCGGCGAGCTCGAGCGACTCGGAGTTCCGATCCTGCGCGTCGCCGCGAGCGACATCGCCCTCGCCCATCTCGCCTGCCGTTTCTATGGTCATCCGTCGCGTGAGCTCACCGTGGTCGCGGTCACCGGCACCAATGGCAAGACAACGGTGACTCATCTCCTGGCCGGAGCTCTGACCTTGAGCGGCCGAAAGGCCGCGATCTTCGGCACCCTGGGATTCGGCGACCCACGCATTGAGCTCGAGAAGACCGAGCACACGACGCCGCCTGCTCCCGAGTACCAGCGAATCCTGCGCCAGCTCGCCGCTGAAGGATTCGAGGCCGTGGCCTCCGAGGTGTCCTCGCACGCGCTCAAGACCTATCGCACCCTCGGCACCCGCTTTGCGGCCGGCATCTTCACCAATCTCACCCGGGATCATCTCGACTTTCATCGGGACGAGGCTGACTACCTGGCCTGCAAGCGCCGGCTCTTCGAGCGCGAATCGCGCGGCGACGATCACCCGTTCCTCGCCGTCATCAATGTCGATGATCCCGTAGCTCCCGAGTTTGTCGCCGCCGCTCGCCGGTCGGGTGATCGCGTGCTCACCACTTCGCGCAGCGGTGGCGCCGATGTGCGCGCGATCGACGCCGACCTCGGCCCGGCGGGCACCGAGCTCTCGATCGCCCATCCTCAGGGCGAGACTCAGATCCATTTGCGTTTGCCGGGGCTTTACAACATCGCCAACGCCCTCAGCGCCTTCGCCGCCGGCATCGGACTCGGCTTACCGCCCGAGTCGGTGGCGCGCGGGCTCGAAACCGTGACTCGCGTCCCCGGTCGGCTCGAGCGGGTGGCGGGAACCGGCGCTTTTGACATCTTGGTCGACTACGCCCATACCCCCGATGCGATCGCCACCGTGCTTGCGACCGCGCGCGGAGTGACGCGCGGCCGGCTCATCGCCGTCTTCGGTTGCGGCGGTGATCGGGATCGTGGCAAGCGGCCGATCATGGCGGAGGTGGGGACGCGACTCGCCGATTTGACCCTCCTCACCACCGACAATCCGCGGAGCGAAGATCCCGCCGCGATCCTCCGCGAGATGGAAGCCGGAGTTCCCGCCGGGCGAGCCTACGAGGTCATCGTCGATCGCCGGCAGGCGATCGAGCGCGCCGTGGCGCTTGCCCGCCCGGGAGATGTCATCGTTCTCGCCGGCAAGGGCCACGAGGCGGTGCAGATCGTCGGCGACCGCAAATTGCCCTTCGATGATCGCGAGGAGGCCGGGCGAGCGCTCGCCGCCCGCCGCTCATCATGAGCGCCCGCGCTTCAACATCCCCGGCTTCGCCATCCGCGGCTTCGCCATCGCCGGCGGCGGCCGCTCCCCATGCCGAGCCCGAGGTGGTGCTCGATCTTGCGAGCATCCTCGAGGCCCTCCACTTTCTCCATGGGGAGCGCGCCGCCCAGGTGATCGCCGATCGTTCCCCATCAGGCCTCGCGATCACCGGCGCCACCATCGACAGCCGCACCGTGCGGCCCGGCGATCTCTTCGTCGCTCTTCCCGGCACGCACGCCCATGGAGCCGCCTTCGTGGCGCAGGCGCTCGCCGCCGGCGCCTCGCTCGCCGTCATCGCCCGCGGCGATGGCGGGCGGGTGTCTCCGGGGGCCGACCGCAGCCGGATTCTCTGGGTGGACGATGCCGTCGCGGCGCTCACTGCGCTTGGCTCCGCCGCTCGGCGGCGATGGCCCCATCTCCAGGTCGTGGCAGTGACCGGTTCATACGGCAAGACGACCACCAAGGAGATGGTCGCGGCGGTTCTCGGGGGCGGGCTTCGGGTACACCGCACTCCCGGAAACCTCAACAATCATCTGGGTGTGCCGCTCACCCTTCTCGGTCTCACCGCGCACCATCAAGCGGCGGTCATCGAGCTGGGGATGAATGCCCCGGGCGAGATCGGCGCCCTCGCCACACTCGCTTCTCCGCAGACCGGAGTCTTGACCGGAGTGGGCCGCGCGCATCTCGCCGGGCTTGGATCGCGGCAGGCGATCATCGCCGCCAAGCTCGAGCTCGCCAATGTCCTCGGGCGACAGGGACTCCTCGTTCTGCCCGCCGGCGACCCCGAGCTCCTCGCCGCGGCGCGCGACAAGGGCGTTCCTCTGCGCACGGTGAGCGCCGATCCGGGCGCGCATCCCGTGGCCGCCGATCTCACCGCCGATTCCATCGCATTGGCACCGGGCGGCGGTGAAGTCCGCTTTCGAGTGCGTGGGCTCGGCCTCGATGGACTCGAGATCGAGCTCAAGACTCCGTCGAGGGTGCTCGTAATCAATGCCTTGCTCGCCCTCGCCGTCGGCGCCCACCTGGGAGTCGAAAGGGGAGCGATGGCGCGTGCTCTCGCCTCGGTCGTTCCTCCCGAACGCCGCCTGTCGCTCAAGCGGGCCGGCGAGATCCAGGTTCTCGACGACTGCTACAACGCCAATCCCGAATCGATGGCGGCGGCGCTCGCCACCCTCGCCGACCTCGACGCGCGCCGCCGGATTGCCGTCCTCGGCGACATGCGCGAGCTGGGATCGGCGACCGAGGATGCGCATCGCGAGCTCGGCGAGCGCGCGGCCCGAGTCGCCGATCGGCTGCTCGTGATCGGCGAGGAGAGAGGAATCGTGGCGGCGGCAGCGCGTCGCGCCGGGATGACGGCGGGGACGGTCGTCGAAGCGAAGGATCGCGAAGAGCTCATCCGCCAGGTGGTCGCTGATCTCAGGCGCGCACCACCGCCTCGACCACCGCCTCGAGACCGAGAGCGCGCGAGGCCTTGACCAGGACGACATCGCCGCGCC
>JBIOUT010000021.1:0-4299 GCA_044867365.1 Candidatus Eiseniibacteriota bacterium
GTCTCTCTCGCCGGTTACTCGGGATTCGCGGTCGCCGATTCGTCCGGCTTCTACTGGATACCGGGGCTCGCCGCCGGTGATTACGTGGTGCTAGCGGCTGCGAATGGTCGTCTTGGCGAGTTCTATGATGACGCCCACAGCTGGGAAGAGGCGACGCCGGTCGAGGTGAGAGGGTCGGTCAGCGGCATCGATTTCGCACTTGCGGCTCTCGGCTTTGGACCGGGGTCGATCAGCGGCAGAGTCACCGACGATCGCGGCACGCCGGTCATGCAGGCGTGGGTCTATGCCGAGCCGCTCGATACCGGTGACCCGGCCGGCTTCGCGACCAGCGGCGCCGATGGGCGCTACACCATCGGCGGTCTCGCCCCAGGCCGTTATCGGGTGCAAGCATCCCGTCTCGGCATGCCCACCGGGTACGCCCTCGAAGGAAGCAGCATCGAAGTCGGTGAAGCCATGGTCCCTGGAATCGACATCGCGCTTCGAGGAGCGGCCTCACCGGGTGTCATGCTCGGGACGGAGCCGAACGCGCCCAACCCATTTCGCGACGCCACGGCCATCCGCCTGCGGGTTGAGGGTAGCGGTGTCGCCATCGCCGTCGACCTCTTCGATGTGAACGGGAGAAGGGTGCGCCGTCTCGGCGCGCGGGCGGAGAGATCGGGAGTGATCGAGATCCCCTGGGACGGACTGGATAGCAATGGTCGGCCGGCGACGAGCGGGATCTACCTCTATCGTGCGTCGGCTGGCGACCAGGTCACGCAGGGGCGACTCGCCCTCGTCAGGTGAGGCCCAATCGATATCCCGCTCAGATCAACGACGGCTTCTTCTCGAGGATGCTGCCGGTCGCCCAGGCGATGAGCCAGAGGAGGGCGCCGCCGATGAAGGCAGGTCCGAAGCCGTCGACCGAGAAACCCTTGATGACAGTCGAGACAAAGAGGATCAAGAGCGCATTGATGACCAATGCAAAGAGGCCCAGGGTGAGAATGGTCACGGGCAGGGTCAGGATGATGAGAATCGGGCGGATAACCGCGTTGATGATCCCCAGGACGAGGGCGACGATGAGCGCCGTGTAAAACGAGTCGACATGGAACCCGGGGATGAGGTACGCGACGAGCAGAAGCGCGATGGCATTGAACACCCAGCGAAGTAGGAGGTACATGTGCCTAGTATATCCTTCTCGAGCTTTCAGCGCCTGGCCTTCGCCTCCGCAATCTGCGTCAGCTCGGGGAGATCGGGATCGGCGTCACGCCAGAGGCGCTTCGCCGCTTCGAGCTCCTGGGTGGCGCCTGCAGCATCGCCCTTGTGAACGAGAACGAGGGCCATGACGAGATGGCTCCCCCCGTAAGCCGCATCGTGATCGAGCATCTGGAGCGCGGTGAACTCCGCTAGTTCCCAGTCTCCTGTCTCCATCGCGCTCCGAGCCATCGACTCCAAACGGAACAACGTCTGCGTCCAGGCATCCGGGCCCGGAATCGCCCGCAGCGCACGTTGCACCTCCTCGAGCGTGGTGCGGCCCTCTTCCTTCTTGCCGGTCCGAAGAAGGAGCTCGCCTCGCAGGGATTCGACCCAGGGCTCGACCATCGAGCGTCGTGGCACGATCCCCGGTGTTACCCGGGGGACGGTTTCGAGCTCGGTCCGCGCGGTATCGAGCTCGGCGCGCGCCGCCTCGATCTGTCCAAGCCCGATCAACGCCTGTCCGGCAAGAGAATGACCCACCGCCCGTGATTGCGGGTATTCGGTCCGTGTCATCGCCCGGGCCGCCTCGAGCGCATCCGCATAGCGGCCGCGATTGATCAGAAAATTGGGGAGCTCCCTCTGGCCGAATGCGCGATTGACATCGACCAGGGCAAGATTGGCCGCCTCACGCATCGTCCTCTCGGCCAGTTTCATCTGGCCCTTGTGTTGGTAGCATGTTGCGAGGAGATCGAGATTGTGACCGTGATGCCAGTCGAAGCTGGGATCGATCTTCTCGGCATGGTAATAAGCGCGTTCGAGTGAGTTGGCCTTCAGAAACTCGCGGATCGCGTCGTCGACGCGTCCCACCCGCCGCAAGTCGTGCCCCCACATATGAGCCGCGTGAGGGATGGCGGGTGAAAGGCGGGCGTAGGCCTCGCCGTGTTCCAACGCCTTGTCGATGCGCCCAATGGTCTCGTAGGAGTGGACGAGATAATGATGGGCCGAGGCGTGGTTCGGAACCAGCTCGAGAACCTTGTCGTAGAAGGCGATCGATGAGGCGCTCCCCCGCTGCCCCCGTCCTGCGGCGTTCGCTTCCTCGGCGTTGCCCCGCAGGAGCCAGAGCTCGGGATTCTCCATGTCGCCGGCCAAAGCGTCCTCGATCGCCTTCTTGTAGACGAGATACTTTGCCGTGTCCTCGAGATCAAGCATCGCCGCGAGCTGTTTCTCTCGGATCTCGATGCGACGTCGCTCGCGATCGCTGACCTTCGAGGCATGGGACTTCGCCTGCTCGAGGAAGCGCTTCGCGGCCTCGGGATTGTCGAGCCCCGAATAGACGTAGCTCAGACCGAGATAGGCCATGGCCAAGCCGGTGTCGATGCGGAGCGCCTGGTGAAATGATCTCGCCGCCTCGATCCAGACGTAAGACTCGAGATAGTTGAGGCCCTGATCGTAAAAGGCTTGAGCCTGCGACGATGCCGTTGTCACCGTCTCATGCGAGTTCCCGACCCCCTTACGGAGAGGCACAGGGCGTTCGAGAAGCTCGGCGGGGACTTAACTGGGCGGAGCGGCGCAGCCGGCATGCGGATCGTCCTGAGCGAAAGCAGGAGCGGTGCGCGCCAGCAGAACAAGAAAGATCAGACCGATGATTGAGCGGGCCCGAGTCATTCGCTGTAAGCTCCAAACAATGCGAGGCACTGTAAGGCATCGCTCGACGACGCTCAAGAGCCCGACTCCCCGCGCACGGCGCTCAGCGGATCGAAGCCCCGGGGCAATGGCCGGATGCAGGGCCCGTAAGTCTTGCCGATGTAGTACTCGTCGCGGTACGCGCCCTCGATGAGCCCTGAACCGCGCCGCACCCCTTCGATCGCGAAGCCGAACCTCCGGTAGAGCTCGATCCCGCGCTCATTGCGCGCATCGACTGTCGCCTCGATTCGCGTCACCCCGATGCCCAGAGAATGCACCTCCATCACTTCGAGCATGCGCCGCCCGAGGCCCTGTCCCCAGTAATCGCGGCGAATCATCATCGCGAACTGAGCGATGTGGGCGATCCAGGGATGATCGGCGCGGAGGCGCCAGAAAAGGAGGTGCCCGACGAGTCCGTTCGCATCGAATGCGCCCAGGTTGAGCCCATGTGGGCTTGCCTCGTCGTCGGCGAGCCTCTTGGCGACAGTCTCGATCGGGTCGGGACGCCGACCCACATACTGAAGGGTGTAGGTCGTCTCGCTAGCGATCGCGTCGCGAAATGGTCCGATCGCGGGCGGTTCCTCCACCCGGCAGTCACGGAGGACGACCGCCCGCCCATCTCGCAAGGTAAGATGATTCGGACCGTACGTAGCCATGGACTTCTAGGCGGGAGGCGGCGTCGGCGCCTGGATTCCCGCGCCCACCCGCGTCGGGGCAAGGACGGCCGGTGGTTCGCTTTCGTCGCCTCGGTACCGGCGAAGCTCCGGCGAGCGCGCGGCGGTCCACGCGGTGGCAAGCAAGCAGCCGAGCCCGCCGGTCACGACCGCGAACGGAGCGCCCAGCCAGTTGGCGACGAATCCCGCCTCGAGCTCCCCGAGCTGGGGCCCGCCCATGAAGAAGACCATGTTCACGCTCGTCATCCGGCCCCGCAGCGCGTCGGGGGTGGCGAGCTGACGGAGGATGTTTCGTAGAACCATGCTCACCGTGTCGGCCGCTCCGGTGATCGCGAGACAGATGAAGGTGAGCAAGAAGTGTCGCGACAGCCCGAAGCCCACGGTCGCCAGGCCGTAAACAACAACCGCCCAGAGGAGCGTGCGCCCGCGCTCGTGGATCCGATTCACCAACTGCACCATGAGCGCACCGGTCGCGAGGGCGCCAACTGAGGGAGCCGCATAGAGCCAGCCATATCCTGTTGCCCCGACCTTGAGAATGTCCTGGGCGTAGATGGGAAGCAGGACGGTGGCGGAGGAGAAGAAGGTGGCGAAGAAATCGAGGAGCATCGAGGAGCGGATGAGGGGAGCGGAGAAGACGAAACGCAAGCCCTCGATGGCGGCGCGGAGACTCACTTCGGTCTTTTCTTTAGTGGCGCGCGCCGGTACGTGACGCATGAGGAGGATGGCGACAATGACCGCCAGGAACGAAACGGCATTGAATGCATAGACC
>JBIOUT010000022.1:0-4221 GCA_044867365.1 Candidatus Eiseniibacteriota bacterium
AGCTCGCGGTTGGCGGCGAGGAGATCCGGGGTGGCGGCGAGCCGGCGGGCATGCGCTCCCGGCGGGCGCAGGATCGATTCGGGATCATCGATCGCTTGATCATCCACCGCCGGGGCAAGAACGCCGGTGCGGGCAGCGGTGAGCAAACGGGCGAGCTCGACGTCTTCGGGCGCGAGATGCGCGATCGGAGCCGTCGACAGGGGCCGGAGCCCGAGCGATCGGGCGCGCGCGATCCCGTGCGGAACGGCGCTCGGATCCGCGGCGATGGGATTCACCTCGACCCACAGTCGTTCGCGTGGCAGGACGGCGCGGAGGCTCTCGAGCGCCGGTGCGCCGCTCGTCACCACGTGGACGTCCTCGTGCTCGGCGGCGAGCGCCGAGGCGAGAGTGAACTCGGGATCGAGATGGCGCCGGGTGATGAGCCGGCAGAGGGTGCGATAACCGGTCGCACCGCGCGCGAGGACCACGACAGGATGCGGGTTCATGCGGTCAGGATCGCGTCTCTCGGGCTCGTCGAGCTCGACTCCGAGGATGGGCTCGAGCCCGGCGGCGCGCGCCTGGGTGACAAAGGGGACGGCGCCGTAGAGGTTGTTGCGATCGGTGAGGGCGATCGCTTCGTAACCGGCGTCACGCACCGCGATCACCAGGCGATCGATGGGAGCGCTGCCGCGGAGCAGCGAGTAGCTACTTCGTGAGTGAAGGGGTGCGCAACACGAAGCCATAGCGATCGCGATCGAGCTCGTCGAGGAGAGCGAGACTCCGCCCCCCGACCAGAGCTCCATGCCCGAAGCGGTCGCGCACGCGATCGACGCCGCGGGTGAGCCGCGCCTCGCGCTCGCGCGCCCCGCGGCAGAGGAAGTCGAGCTGTTCGCCACCGGCCGGGGCGATGCCGGTCAATGCCACTCCGAGGCGCCGGAGTCCGACCCGCCGCGCATGCGCACGCTTGAGGAGCTCGCGCGCTGCGTCACCGAGCACGCCGTCCAGCGCGCTCGGGGAAGCCAGGGTGTGATGGGCCTCGGTGCGGCCTCCATCCGCGGGATCGGCGCGCACGCTTACCGTGCGCGCGGCAAGATCGAGATGGCGCAAGGCCCGCGCCGCGCGCTCGACCAGATAGGCGAGCATCGCCTCGATGGCGCTCGGGTCGAAGGCGGGAGGATCGAAGCTTGTCTCGCGCGAGATCGAGCGCGGAATCTCGCGCGGCACGACCGGGCGGGTATCGAGGCCCGAAGCGCGCTCATGGAGAATGCGGCCGGGCTCGCCCAGCAGCCGGACGAGGGGTCCGACTCCGACCTCTCGGAGATCGGCGATGGTTTCGAGGCCCATCGATTGCAAGAGCTCGGCGGTGCGCGGGCCGACTCCGGGGAGATCGGCGAGCGGCCGGCCGCAGAGGAAGGCTTCTTCTTCTCCCGGCGGAACCTCGGCCAGGCCGTCGGGCTTGGCGCCGTGGCTCGCCAGTCGCGCGATCATCCGGCTCGAGCCGATGCCGACGGTGATCGTGAGTCCGGTCGAGTCGCGCACCCGAGCGCGGAGGCGATCGGCGACGTCGGTCGCCCGCCGAAAGAGTCGCTCGGTGCCGGTCAAGTCGAGGTACGCATCGTCGAGGTAGGCGTCGACCGCCGGCGCCGCCTCGCGGCAGAGCTCGAAGACCCGATCGGCGAAGCAACGGTAGACGGCCGCCTGTCCGGGGAGGATGACGGCGGCGGGACAGCGGCGCCGCGCCTCGCTGAGCGGCATTCCCGCCCGGAGCCCGTGGCGACGCGCCTCGTAGGAGCAGCTGGCGATGACGCCGGTGCCGACGATGACCGGACGGCGGCGAAGCCGGGGGTTCCGCAGCTGCTCGACCGAGGCGAAGAAGGCGTCGATATCGACATGCACGATGACGCGACGCCGGGCCACGCCTACCCCTCCATCATCACCGAGTCGGCGAACCAGCAGAGGTCCCCGGCGTCGAAGCGGAGCTGATAGACGTCCCCCGAGGCGACGCTCACCGAGAAGAAGAAGATCTTGTGCTGCCCTTCGCGGTCCTCCCAGGAGGCATTGACCTGCACCACGCGATGGCAGACCGGACCACGGCGGAAAAGCAGGGGCCGGATCGTGCCCCCCTGGAAGTCCGCCCGTACCTTGACGGGCTCGTCGAGCTGCTCGACCAACATGGTGTGTGCCCCCTGCGCATCCGTCACGAGGTCTCGGCGCCGGGGGTCCCGAGCCGTCGGGGGATCGATCAGTCCCTATTGTCTAATCATATGTATAGCTTGTCAAGAGGGGAGGTCTTCGCCCGATCGCGCGGGGGTCGTTTCCGACCCCTCGCTCAACCTCCATCCCGGATCCGCCGATTCCCTAGAGGGCCCCATGGGACTCGTCCTATCGGGCCGATCCAAGGAGGGATGATGCGATCCGACCGGCGCCTTTCTCGCCCGCGCATGCGCGATGACTCCTTTGGTCCACCGGATTCGCCGCGCTCTCGATTCCGCGACTCCGTTTCTGACTCCTTCGCCCCGCGCAAACGAGGCTCGAATCGCGGCGGCGGCGGGGATTCGCGGCAGCGGCTTCGGGTCGAGCACCTGGTGCGGATGGACTACCAGGTGGTCCCGCCGGAGGCGATCGAGGCGATGCGCGCCGCAGTCGAGCATGGGCCCCGCATCCTCAAGGCCGAGTGGACGGCGCTCACCCCTCCACCCATCGCCTCCGGATTGGATAGGAACCTGGCCGAGGGCTGGGAGACATCGCCTCCCGTCGCCGAATGTCTGCAGCGCCTCGAGCGGAAGCTCGATCTCATCCTCGAGCGCCTGGGCATCGATGTCCCCGGTCTCAAGCAGAGGCCTCTCTACAACGTGACCATGTCGGCGAATGGCGTCCGATTCCGCGACCATCGCCGAGAGTGCCAGGTCGGCGACATGGTCTATCTCTGCATCGAGGTTCCCCTGGATCCGACGATCGAGATCACCGCCCTCGCCGAGACCGCCCATGTGGTCGAGGACTCGGGGTCCCGCCATCTCTCGGCGGGCCGGGACGTGGTACTCGAATTCCGGGTCATCCAGGACGAGGCCCGCGAGATCATCGAGCGGTACTGCCGGATGCAGGCCAAGGCGTCGTCGCGTACTCCCTGGCGCTGAGCAGAGGTCCGCGGAGCTGTCCACGGGCCGATCGGCTAGCCGCGATAAACACACCCCGTCGTGCACGTCTCGTGCACGACGACCGCGCTCAGCCCGGGCAGTCGAGGCGCCAGCCGCTCCCAGATCCATCGCGCCAGGTTCTCCGCGGTCGGATTCTCGAGCCCCGCGATCTCGTTGAGATAAGTGTGATCGAGCTCGTCGATGATCGGAGAAGCTCGATCCTTGATGTCCCCGTAATCCATTACCCATCCCGAGCGGCCATCGGCCTCACCCTCCATGCGCACCTCGACGATGAAGGAATGACCGTGAAGCCGCGCGCAACGGTGGCCCGAGGGAGCGTCGGGGAGGCGATGCGCCGCCTCGAAGCGGAAGCTGCGGGAGAGCTCGAAGGGCATGGAGTTGTCCTAGGGGATGCCCAGCAGTTTATGGGTCTGCAGGCTCAACCGCCATTGTGGATGGCGGAGGCAGTACTCGAGAGCTCGGCGAGTGTTGACCTCGCGGTCCGGGCCGTCGATCGGCTGGAGAAAGAAGTGGGTGAACGCGAGATCGGCGACACTCTCCGGAGTCACGGCCTGTGGATAGGCGAGCTTGAGCTCGTCCCCCTGCCGCTGGCGGAGCGGCGCACCCGGTTTGGGGCTCACCGTCAGCCAGTCGATGCCGGTCGGCGCCGGACAGGTGCCGTTGGTTTCGACCGCAACCTCGAATCCCAGGCGGTGACAGGCCTGGATGAGCTCCCCGTCGAGCTGGAGGAGCGGCTCGCCGCCGGTGAAGACGACATAGGGCACGACCGGATGGACGCCGAGGTCACGTCCACTCGCGGGCCAAGCGGCGAGAATCGCAGCCGCGACGTCCTCGGGGGCGGCGAACTCTCCCCCACCCGGGCCGTCGGTGCCGACGAAATCGGTGTCGCAGAACCCGCATCGGGCCTGGGCGCGATCCTCTTCCCGTCCCGACCAGAGATTGCAGCCGGCGAAACGACAAAGAACCGCCGGCCGCCCGGTGCGGGCTCCTTCACCCTGCAGCGTGTAAAAGATCTCTTTGATGGTGTAGCGGGCCACGCAGGACTACCTCCCCGATCGAACTGAGAATACCGGAGCGTAGCCCGCGG
>JBIOUT010000023.1:0-9385 GCA_044867365.1 Candidatus Eiseniibacteriota bacterium
CCCCCGGAAAGCGCCAGTCCCAGCCGCGGCTGGTGCGGGATCGCGCCCTCGGCAGGTCCCTTCACGGTCAGGAGGACTCTTCCGCGAACACGTCGCCGAACATTTCGGCGACCTCCGAATCGGTGCCCATGGCCTCGGCATGGCTGAGCAGGCGCCGGCGGAGCACCTGAACCCGATCCAGCACCTCCTGCTGGTCGAGCACCCCGCGGGAGACGAGGAGTCGGATGACAGCGAGCAACATCGCCATGCATGTCGCCATCCACTGCATTGCGGCGCGCTGATCCTCGCTTTGACGGCTCATGATCGAGTCGAACTCGGCGCCTATCACTTCGCTGATGACGCGACCGAGCTTGTCGACATCGTCGCGCAGCCGCTGGACCTCGGGGTCGGGATGATTCACGTGCTTCCTCGTCTGCGGGTGTTCCGCCCTTCCACGCCGGACGTCAACCGCATCCACTGCTGATTCTCGGCGCCTGGAGTAGTCAAGTCAAGCATGAGACCGAGAGCCCTCGGAGCACATCGGCGAGTGCAAAACCATCGTCCCGGTATGCAACAAAGGATGTGGTTGACCGGATGATTTGCGACTACGATCAACTGACTGGAAGCCGCGAAAGCGGTCAGGAGCACGTGGGAGCATGCCGATCGTGTCTATTGAGCAACATCGCGGAGCGCGGGCGGTCGATTCCCCGCTCCGCCTCGGCGATCTCGACGGGCGAGGACGGGTCCTCATTCGGAATACGCGAGTCCTAGTCGCCGGCGGGCGTACGACCGATGCGCTCCTCATCGACGGCGATCGGATCCTGGCCATCGGCGAGGCGGCCAAGGCGGAAGCCGCGGCGGCCGGTGGACGAGCCCTGAGCAAGCCGGGGACGGCGGTGCGCGAGCTCGCCCTGCCAGGACTCGCGCTCCTTCCGGGATTCATCGACGCTCACACTCATCTCGTGCATATGGGTTTTGGTTTCTCTCGGCTTCAATTGGAGGGGGCTCCCTCCGCCGGAGCGGTGCTCGAGCGGGTTCGCGCGGCGCTCGCGGATCACGATCCATCCCACCCGCTCATCGGGGAGCGATGGGACGACTCGATCTGGCCGCTGGGCGATCGGATCAAGCGCGCCGATCTCGATCGGCTGGCGCCTTCGACTCCGATCGTGCTCCGCCGGGTCTGCGGGCACAAAGCGGTCGTCAACGGTGCGGCGATCTCCCGGCTCGCCCATCAACCCCAGGCTTCCGACTACACGAGCGCCGGATTCATCGACGCACCCAACGGCATTCTGGTCGAGGACGCAGCGATGCGTCTCGGCGAGCTCTTTCCTCCGGACGCCGCCGAGGTGTCGGCGGCGCTCACCGCCGCCCTCGCCCACGCCGCGCGGCTCGGAATCACCGGCGCCCACGACATCGTGACACCTGCCGCCCTTCGCGCCCACCAGGAGCACCGGCGGAGCGGCCGGCTGACTCTCCGCATCACCGCCCACGTCGGCATCGAGCACCTCGATGCCCTGGACGCGATCGGTCTCGCGAGCGGGCTCGGCGACGCCGAGCTCCGTCTCGGCGGAGTCAAGCTCTACCTCGATGGCTCGCTCGGCGCTCGCACCGCCGCTCTGAGTTCACCCTATGCCGATCGTCCTGATCAGTGCGGTCTCTTGCTCATCGATGAGAACCGACTGATCCCGCTTCTCGAACGGATCGACGGGCTCGGGCTCACCGCCGTCATCCACGCGATCGGCGACCGCGCCATCGCTGCCGCTCTCACCGCCCTCGAATCCCTGGGCCCGGCGGCGGTCCGCGCCCACCGCCATCGAATCGAGCATTTCGAGCTCACCCCCGACCCATTGATCGAGCGCATGGCGCGAATCGGGGCGACGGCTTCGATGCAACCCAACTTCGTCGCCCGCTGGGGAGCGACGAACGGGATGTACGCGACAGCCCTCGGCTTCTCCCGTCTCCGGGAGATGAATCGCTTCCACACCCTCGCCGAACGCGGAGTGCCGCTGGCCTTCGGCTCGGATGTGATGCCGATGGGGCCGCTCGCCGGCATCAGCGGAGCGGTGAATCATCCTCTTACCGAGGAGCGGCTCACTCCACTCTCCGCCATCGAGGCATACACGCACGGCTCGGCCCGCGCATCCTTTGCCGAATCGGAAACCGGCAGCATCGAACCGGGGAAGCTCGCCGACCTGACCATTCTCGACCGCGATCCTCTGACCGAAATCGAGAGCTGCCGAGTCATGGCCACACTGGTCGGAGGCCGTTGCGTCTACTCGAGTGAATCGTCATGACCGACCAGGAGCTCAAACGGGCGGCGGAGCGAATCTGCGCCCTCATCCTGATCGACGACTATCCCGAGATCGACATCGAGATCGAGAAGGCGAACCTCAAGCGCCGGGTTCGCGAGATGTTCCCCGACAAGGTTCGTCTCTACGAGATGATCTACGAGAGCCGCTTCCGCCGCCTCTGGGAGCAATGGAGAAGGCCCCCGCACTGACTCGCCGGGCAATGATGTTCTGTCGCCAGGCAACCACAACAGCAGTCGCCGGGCGAACGCGACCGTTCTCGCAGGCGCATCGACGGCGGACTGGGGTTTCTTTCCCGGCATGCATGGACGCATTCCGCCGTCGCTAAGCCAGCGAGAGCAGGTCCCGGAGCCCGGCGATGAAGTAAGAAGGAAGTCCCGCGACTAAGCAGCGCGCGCCTGCGGACGCACCGGCAGGCGGATCATGAACTCGGCGCCGCCATCAGACGCCCGGCCGGCGTTGATCGTGCCGCCGTGGTCACGGATGATCCGGAAGCAGACTGCGAGACCGAACCCATGCCCGTCCGGTTTGGTGGTGAACATGGGATCGAATATCCGCTCGCGGATCGCCTCGGGGATGCCCGGTCCGCCGTCGCGCACCCATAGCTCGAAGAAGCCGCCGCGCACGCGGGTTCCGATCTCGAGCCATGGCTCGGCGACGTGCGCGTCGGCCATCGCATCCGCCGCATTGCGGAAGAGGTTGAGGAGCACCTGACGGAACTGGGTGACGTCGAGATCGGCCTCGGGATCGGTGGGGTCGAGATCGAGACGCCACTGCATACGGTCGAAGCGATTCTGCGGGCTCACGAAATCGATGGCGTCACGCACCAGCGCGTTCACGTCCTCGCGCTGGCGAACGACCTCCCGATGCGAAAAGTCCATGAGCCCCTTGGTCAAGCGCCGCATGTCGGCGACCCGCTCGAAGATCATGCGCGCCGCCTTGATCGCTCGCTCGCTGCGCACTCCCTCGGCGTCGGTGAGCAGGATCTGGGTGCGGGCGGTGATCACCTGGAGAACGTTCGAGAGCTCGTGCCCGATCTCGGCAGCCATCTCGCCGGCAGCCGCCATACGCTCGTTGCGCACCAGCTGTTCCTGAGCTTGCCGCAGCTCGATGTAGCGCGCTGCGGCGTTGCGCACGACCGCCATCGGAACGAAGAAGAGACTCAGCCCAAACGGACCCAGGGTCAGGTAAGAGAGGATCATGAGCGGGCTGAAGAGAAAGAGGGCGAGGGTGGTGAAGAGATCGTTGGCGTAACCGTAATTCTCGCGCCACACCCGCAGGATGTTCTGGCCTTCCCACAGGCCCACCACCGCCGCCACCAGCCCGGTGTTGACCACGAAGTAGACCACCCCGGCGCTGAAGAACGGAATGAGCGCGAATGGATCGCGCAGATCGGCGATCGTCGCCGGCCCGCCGCCGGCCAGGCGATAGATCCAGCCGGTGGCGGCGACGGTGAGAATCATCTGCCCGAGGTTGTAAACCCCGCGGATGAGCGATCGCCGCTGGATGAACACCGTGGCAACCGCCGCTGCCGAGGACACCACCCACAACGCCTGTTCGCCGCCGCCCAGGATGAAGATGGCGGCGTAGTTGACCGTCGCCGCCATGCTCGAGGTGGCGCTCCCGGTCAACGTCGGCAGCCAGAGGAACTCGGCCAGCACCGTAACCACGACCCAGAGAAGCAGCGAGGCGTGGTTATGGGGATCGAAGAGAATGTCGCGGTTCCAGATCGCCGTCGCCGCCGCCAAGCCGATCACCGCCGCGATCAACGCCCAGGCTGCGCGACGCGTCGAAGGAATCGCGCCCGGCATCCGCACCGGAGCGACCGGAGAGGCTCGATTCGCCGCCGGTGCTTGTCCAGCCGCAGGTGGCGCGCCGGTTGTCGGAGGCACAGTCGTTCCCGAAGCAGGCGCCGGACCGGACTCTGCGGGCGGAGCAGGAGGTCGTGGGCCGCCGATGACCGTGCGGCCGGTCGGCTTCTCGCGGGCGGGTTTGGCGCCCTGAGCCGCGTCTTGGGGCGCGCCACTGGCGGGACCGGCCGGCCTCTCAGGAGACGTTTGAGGACCGGTCAGGTCGGGATCCGTCGGTGGCGGCGCGGAAGGGGGCGTCCCCTTCCCTTCATCGTGAGGGGAAGCGGAGGATCCGCCGCCGACGCTCATGCCCTGACCCACATCATCATGAAGTGCATTCGCTCACGCCGTGCGAGCGCTGGTCTCGGAGTTGAGAAAAGACCCCCAACATCGAAGGAGTCCTCTATTCACGCAGAACTCGTGCCTGGGTTGAATGGCCACAAGGGCTACACCAACGACTGCTTCACATCGAGACAGAGAAGGGCCGAAGCAGTCCCTGGAGGCTCGGCCTAAGCATCTATTCTCTAAATCGGCCGAGCCTTCCCCCGCCATAACCCGCCGCGCACTTTCACCCAGTTGCCGAAGAGGGAGGGGTGATACGCGAGCCCCGCCGAGGCGTGCTGCGCCGTCCGGTTCTTTTCACCCATCCCCTCACAACCGTAGGTTGACCCAGGCTCAGGTTCCCCGCATGGTAATCGGGGGAAGCGTGGGGGAAGCGTGGATTCCCGGCAGGATGACGGCCTCGGGTGCGCCGAAGCCGTTTTGACAAACCTAAGCCATTGATATCCATTTGCTTGGATATAAAGGTGGGTCAATTGGCGACAAGAACACAGGTCTGGCATGTTTGCTGCAAGATCTCTTGCGTCCACTAAGGAACCCAACCGGAAAGGAGGGGATTCCGATGGGGAAAACACGTATTAACCGATACCGGTACTGCTCGGGAATGTTGCTCGGATTGGGAATGGTGGCCGCGTTGGCAATCCTGGGAACCCCCCTACCCGCGCATGCCTTGAGCGGCGTCGGTCCTGTCGTGGGAGTGGGAATCGATCCGGATCAGTTCCATTTCGGTCTCCGTTGGGGGCTTGGTGAGCTGTCCAACCGCCTCGATCTGCGATCGGGTGTGGAAGGCGGGATCGGTGACAACCGCACTCGCGGCGCATTCCAGATCGATGCCCTCTATCGCTTCCGCGACACCTGGGATGTCTGGCAACCCTATGCCGGCGGCGGTGTGAGCGTCGGTGTGATCGATCCGGATGGTGCAGCCGATCCAGACGTCGATCCTGGACTCAACATCGTCGGCGGTGTCGCCAAGCCGGTGCATAGCAACGATCTTTTTCAGGCTGAGGCGCGGATCGGAATCGGTGAAGCGCCCGATCTCCAATTCTCGTTCGGTTGGTTGTTTCGCTAGGACCTGACTCTGCGCCTCGAGTCTTAGCAGCACTGCCAGCACATCACGCCGAACCGTTTTGCGCCGCTCGCTCGACATCAAGAGAGCAAGCGGCGCAGCCTTTTTGAGCGGCACGATTGCGCCTGTCTTGACGGGGTAAGAAGGGAGCACCTCTTGAATTTGTTACACGCTCGCAGGCCTCGAGCAATGCCGCCGCCGACCGCAACTTCGCCTGAATACGTGAATTGGAAGAGCTTATCGAAGGGCCACCCGTGGCATGTGCCTTGCTTTTTTGACCTAGTGCCCGCCCTTATCGCCATCACGCAGCCATCCATCGTTGACCACAGGTTGCGCGCAAGGAGGTGAGTCCCGATGACAACCCATTCGATCATCTCGATGAAGAAATGGGCGGCGGTCCTCGGCCTCGGCCTCGCGGCAATTCTCGGATCGCTATCCCGAAGAGGCAGCCGGCGGCTTCTGCCGCTCGCCATCTTGCTCGCCTTGACTGCCGCGCCGAGCGTCGTTCTCGCCGATCAGTCAGACGCCTGGATCACGATGAAGAGCAAGATCGCGCTCATCACCGCGGACGAGGTGAATGCCGCCAAGATCAATGTCGACACCATTCAGGGCATTGTCACCCTGCATGGAATCGTGCGCTCGGAGAAAGAGAAGAAGCGGGCCGAAGAAGTGGTGCGCAAGACCAAGGGCGTCCGTGGAGTGCAGAACCTCTTACAGGTAATGTCCAAGAAGGAGCAGAAGGCGGTCGAGAAGGCCGACGAGCGCATCGAAGAAGATGTGGAGAAGGCCCTGCACTCCTACCCCTTCGACAAGAAGACCGACATCTCGGTGCACTCGGTCCACAACGGCACCGTGCTCCTCGCCGGCAAGGTGACTACGGTTACCGAGCTCCTGAATGCGCTCGAAATCGCCGAGAGCCTGCCGGGTGTGCGCAAGGTCGCCTCTGAAGTCGAAGTCCCTCTTCGTGTAGCCGATGCGGAGCTCTGGCGCGAGAAGACCGAAGCCGTCGCCCCACCGGCCAAGACCAGCGACTGGCCGCTCACCGACCTGCGGATCACGACCGCGATCAAAATGAAGTACGTCGGCGACGAGCGGGTTCCCGCTCTCGCGGTCAATGTCGACACTCGCCAGGGAGTAGTCACCTTATTCGGCTCGGTTCCCAGCGAGGAGGCCAAGCGAGGCGCAGAGGAACTGGCCAAAGAGGTGGACGGAGTCACCCAGGTGGTGAATGCCCTGCACGTGGTGCCCGAGAACGATCAGAAGGTGGTGGCCGCCCGCGACGAGGAGATCGAGGGTCAGGTCAAGCAACGCATCGAGGGCGATCCGCGCCTCAAGGAGCAGGAAATCGCGGTTGAGGTCGAGAACGGCCTCGTGCGACTCAGCGGTACCGTCGCCACCCAAAGCGACCGGATCACCGCCGTGTTCCTTGCCCGAGCCGTCGACGGCGTCCACTCGGTGAAGAACGACCTAAAAGTCGAAGGGGCCAATGCCCGTGACCTCGAAGGGGGTCCAAGTGCCCGCAACTGACCTGCGTTCAGCAACAGAGACTGCTCGGAGCCGGCTCGGCCGGAAGCCGAGGGTACACCCAGGAGCCCGCAGCAGCAGGGCCAAGGAGGACCAATCATGCAACCCAGACCGGTGTTCTTGTTAGGTGGCTTAGCCATCGCGCTGATGCTGGTGACGGCAGGAAGCCTGCCGGCGGCCGCTGACGTCACTCACTGGTCGCTCGGCCCCCATATGGGCTGGGCTCGCACCACCGAATCGAAAGAGAGCTCGTTCACCGTGGGAGTCGCCAGCCGATTCAAGGTCGTCGAAGTCCTCGGCGGGGAGCTCGCCGTCGACTGGATCAACGACGAGATCGAGTCTGGAGAGATCAAGACCATGCCGGTGCAACTGAGCGGGCTCATTTACGTGGTCCCTCACTATGTCCATGGGACGTTCGGCGTCGGCTGGTACAAAGTGGACGCGTCGCTCAGAGGCCTGGGGAACACCCTGAAAGAGCTCAATGACTCGACATCGGACGCCGGGCTCCATCTCGGAGCGGGGGTCGAGATCCCCGTGGGAGCGCGCACCAATCTCACCGCCGAGGGGCGTTACGTCTGGCTCGGCTATGATCTGAAGGATGTCGACCAGGCCGTGCACGTGAACGCGGACTTCCTCAACGTGATCGCCGGTCTCCAGTTCTATGTCTGGTAGTCGAGAGAGGAGAAGGCTCGAACCCGGCCGTTCGGCCGATAGGGCCGCAGGAAGGAAGACATAATGTCCAGAGCGATCCCTGCTCTGCTCGTTTCTCTGAGTCTGATTGCGGGCTGCACTCAGCGCAATCAAGGGGAGAACGACCGGAGCTCAGGAGGAAGCTCACGGCGAGGCGGCGGCGAACCGCGCGAGGCGATGGCGGTGACCGTGACCGTGCCTGCGGGTACTCAGTTCACGATCGCCCTCGATCAGGCGGTGAGCTCGAAGACGAGCCGTCCGGGGGATCCGGTTCGGGCGCACGTCGTCGATGCGATCCGTGCCGAGGGCGAGACCGTCGTTGCCGCCGGCGCCTCCGTGCAAGGAGCGGTCGCGCAAGTCGAGGGCGCGGGTCGAATCACGGGCCGGGCGGTCCTGGCCTTCAACTTCACCTCGCTCGAGACCGCAGCCGGAATGAGGTCGGTACAGACGGCAATGGTCGAGGGTTCGCTCAAGGCTCCGGGGACCAAGGCGCGCGACGCAGCGACCATCATCGGCGGCGCCGCCGCCGGAGCGGTCCTCGGCGAGATCCTCGGCGATGCTAAGCTCGGGGCGATCATCGGCGCGGCGGCGGGCACCGGGGTCGTTCTGGCGACCAAAGGCAAGGAGATCACCCTCGATCCTGGAGATCAGCTCGACCTCATGCTGGTGCAACCTCTCACCGTGAATGTGCGCCGCGGCAGTGGAGTCTCGTAAGGAATTCGTCCAAGTGACGAATCGAGCCCGCCGTTGGCCGGACCGGTGACGGGCGGCGGAGAGGCGCACTCGAGCGCGGCGAGCCCCGGCGGGAGCCGCGAGGAGGAGGAGTCTTGCGCCTCTTCAGCCGCAGCGCCAGAAACGGCCGAGAAGGATATCCGAAGGATCCGGCTTCCTTCCGCGGCGAGCTCCTCAGCGTCGAGGCCCTGGAATCCCAGGCCAAGGCTCTCGCCGCCCGCTTCACCCTGACCCGCAGCCCCCGATCCCACGCCGAGGGCTTCTACGACCGGCTCCGCGACAACGCCCGCGCCCTCCGCGGCGCGTACCAGACCCTGGCCCAGGACGTCCATCGCGGCGAGTCGATCCCGCCTGCCGGCGAGTGGCTGCTCGACAACTTCCACGTCATCGAGTCCGAGATCGTCGGGATTCTCCACGACCTGCCCAAGAGTTATTACCGGGAGCTGCCTGAGCTCGCGGCGCGGGAGCTGGCGGGAGTGCGCCGTGTCTTCGCCATGGCCCTCGATCTCATCGGGCATAGCGAAGGGATCCTCGACCTCAACCGGCTGATGCGCTTCCTCTCCGCTTTCCAGACCGTGGCGCCCTTGACCATCGGCGAGCTCTGGGCCTGGCCGACGATGCTGAAGGCGGCGCTGATCGAGAACATCCGGCGGCTCGCGGACGAGATCATGTTGAGTCGCGCCGCCATCCTCGAGGCCGATCGTCGCTTCGCCTCCTTTGAAGCCGCCGAAACCGAGGAACCGCCGTCGCTTCCCGAGCAACTGGTGACCGGCTTTGTGGCGCAGCTCCTGGCGCGACTCCGCGAGCTCGGCCCGCGCGCCATTCTCCTGCGCGGCGCGCTCGAGGATCGCCTGGCCGCGAGCTCGCTCACTCCCGAGGATGTGCTCGTCCCGGAT
>JBIOUT010000024.1:0-5035 GCA_044867365.1 Candidatus Eiseniibacteriota bacterium
AGCGCGGCGACCCCAGCCACATGAGGCGCCGCCATCGACGTCCCATCCATCACCTCGAGGCCGCCGCCGGCGCGGAGCGAAGTGATCTCGACCCCCGGTGCAACAACATCCGGGGCGGTGGCCTCGATCTCGCGGTCGAAGTGCATGCTCGACGAGAAGCTCGCGACTTGCCCCTGTCGATCGACCGCACCGACCGACAGAACCTCGACGTAGTTCCCCGGCGAACGGCTGGTCCCCGGCCCCTCGTTGCCGATCGCCGCCACCGGCAAGACCCCGTTGTCGCGCAGCCGCCGAACGAGCTCGATGGCGAAGGGGGTGTAGCCGCGGATGCCGAGCGAGAGCGAGATCACGCGCGCTCCCTGAGCGATGGCCCATTCGAGTCCGGCAAGGATTCTCAAGAGCACGCGGCCGCCTTCGATGACGAGCGCGGCGCAGAGCTCGGCTTCGGGCGCCGTGCCGATCGCGGTGACGCCGGCGCGGCCCCCCACCAGGGTTCCGGCGGTGTGCGTGCCGTGCCCGTCCGGATCGTGAGGTTTGCTCCCGGGAACAAGCTCGCCGTCGCGATTGAATTCAGCCCAGGCGGCGAGCCTTCCCTTGAGCGCCGGATGACCGGCATCGACCCCGGTATCGAGCTGTCCGATCCGCACTCCCTTTCCTCGCACCCCCGCGTCCCAGAGGCTCGGCGCCCCCACGGCCTGGACTCCCCAGACGGTCGAGGCGCCGGCAAGTCGAGCGGGAGCGCGACGCACCGGCCGGATGAGGCTCGGAGCAAGCGCCGGGGCGAGGAGCTCGATTCGCGGATCGTGAGCCAGGGCGACCGCCCCGGCGGCGCTCGTGTAGCCGACGAGGACGCCCAGGCGCGGGAAGAGGCGAGTCTCGAAGCGACCGCTCACTCCCAGGGGGAGAACCGGGAGAAAGGCGCGCAAGAGATCATCCGGCGGCTCGGGGACGGACGCTTGCGCCTCGGGCCGGCGGAGGAACGCGATCACTTCCGCATAACCGAAGGCACCGAGATGTTCGCGGATTACTTCGTGCACATCCTGCATGTCGCATCTCCGCCACCGTCCTGGCCCGATGAGGGACGGTGGATTTGTCTCCGGCGGAGCCGGTGAGTGTCGCGGGCCCCGGCGCAGAACCGGGCGTCGGCACCGGCTCAAGCTGCCGGCTCGGCGGGCCGAACCCTAGGACAGAGCGCCCGCTCGGGCAAGTCGTGCTGCGCCGCCATTGGATGCGGGGCATAGATCTTGCCCGCGCCGCAATCAAATCCTAAGGGACGATCGTCTGAAGAAGGCGGCCGTCTCAAGTGGGGACAGCTTCGATCGCCAGCCTTCGTTGCGGCGTCGAACTTTCCGCTCGTCCCCCGGGTCGTGGAATGAGCGAAAGCCTGAGGCAACCCGTGAACCCGAATCCCAAGGTGACCCTTCCCCAGCCCCAAGATCCCGGCTCCACCCAAGGACATCCGAACGAGGGCCAGCTCCTCAGCCTCCGGGAGCTCCTCGAGATCATGGTTCAGAAAGGGGCATCGGATCTGCACCTGGCCGCCGGCGTTCCCCCGAAGTTCCGAGTCGACGGGGAGCTCATGCCCGAGGGTCGCTACCGGCCGCTCGATCCGCAGGATGTGCAACGACTCGCCTACTCGGTGCTCTCCGAGGATCAGCGCAAGAGATTCGAAACCACCCGCGAGCTCGATCTCTCCTTCGGAATCAAGGGTATCAGCCGCTTCCGCGCCAACTGCTTCATGCAGCGCGGGGCGGTGTCGATGGCGGTGCGCCAGATTCCCTACAAGATCACTCCCCTCGGCGAGCTCGGGCTTCCCAAGATCGTGAACGACTTCATCAAGAAGCCCAAGGGTCTCGTCCTGGTCACCGGTCCCACCGGGAGCGGCAAGTCGACGTCGCTCGCCGCGATGATCGATGTGATCAACACCGAGCGTCACGGACATATCATCACTGTCGAGGATCCGATCGAGTTCGTCCACGTTCACAAGAACTGTGTGGTCAATCAGCGTGAGGTGGGAGTGGACACCAACACCTTCGCCTCGGCGCTCAAGTACATGCTGCGGCAGGATCCCGATGTCATCCTGATCGGCGAGATGCGCGACCTGGAGACGGTCAATGCCGCTCTCACCATCGCCGAGACCGGACACCTCGTGTTCGCGACCCTGCACACCAACTCCACCTACGAAGCAATCAACCGCGTCGTCGACCTCTATCCCGCCGATCAGCATGGAGCGGTCCTCGCCCAGTTGGCCTTCGTGCTCCAGGGCGTGATGACCCAGCAGCTCATCGCGCGCAATCGAGGGTCGGGGCGGGTCCTGGTTTGCGAGGTCATGGTGTGCACCTCGGCGGTGCGCGCCGTCATCCGCGAAGGAAAGATTCACCAGGTATATAGCCTCATGCAGGCCGGACATAAGTTTGGGATGCAGACGATGAATCAGGGGCTGCTTGCGGCGATCGCCAAGCGCGAGATCAGTCCCGAGCAAGGCCTCGAGCGCAGCACCGATCCCAAAGAGCTGCAGCAGATGATGGAGAAGAGCGGAATCGTGGTGCCAGGAGCAGCAGCGGCGGCGGCGGCATAATCGAATCCCGGAGTATCGCAGGAGGACGTCATCATGCCGAGCTTCGTCTGGAAAGGGCGCAACCTCGCCGGGCAGCCTCAGGCTGGAGTCCTGACTCTGGACACGCGCGAGGAGGCGCTCAGCTTCCTGCGGAAGAACCGCATCCTGGTCACTTCGGTGCGGGAGAAGAAGGCCGGGTTCCAGTTCAAGCTGCCGCAGCGCAAGGGGGTGCCGACCCGCGACCTCGCCGTCTTCACCCGCCAGTTCGCGACCATGATCGATTCGGGTCTGCCGCTCGTGCAGTGCCTGGAGATTCTGGGCAAGCAGGCCACTCGACCCCATTTCAAGAAGACCATCGAGGAAGTGACCTCCGATGTCGAGGCGGGGGGGACTCTCCACGAGTCGCTGGCCAAGCATCCGCAGGTGTTCGACAACCTGTTCAGCAACATGGTGAGCGCCGGTGAAGCGGGCGGTATCCTCGACAACATCCTGGCGCGCCTCGCCACCTACATCGAAAAGAGCGACAGTCTCAAGCGCAAGGTGAAGAGCGCTCTCACCTACCCGGCGGTGGTGCTCACCGTGGCCGTCGGCGTCACTATCTTCATGCTCACCGCGATCATTCCGACCTTCGCCAGGCTCTTCTCGGATTTCGGCGCCGAATTGCCGCTCCCCACCCAGATCGTGCTCGGGCTGAGCAACTTCGTCCGCACCGCCTGGTGGATAATGCTGGGAGGCGCCGTGGCGCTGGTCGTGGGGCTCAAGCGCTTCTACGGCACCGATCGCGGCCGCCATGTGCTCGATCGCGCGATATTGCGCGTTCCGGTGCTCGGCGACGTGCTGAAGAAGGCATCGGTCGCCCGCTTCACTCGCACCCTGGGGACCTTGGTGTCGAGCGGCGTCCCGATCCTCAAGGGACTCGAGATCACCGCCGAGACCGCCGGCAACGTCATCGTCGCCGATGCGGTCAAGGAAACCCGGAACTCGATCGGCCAGGGCGAGACCATCGCCGCGCCGCTCTCCAAGTGTGACGTCTTCCCGCCGATGGTGGTGCAGATGATCGCGGTGGGTGAGGAGACCGGAGCTCTCGACCAGATGTTGGCGAAGATCGCCGACTTCTACGACGACGAGGTGGATACGGCGGTGGCGACTCTCACTTCGGTCATCGAGCCGGTCCTGATCGTGGTCATGGGCGTCATCGTCGGCGGCATGGTCGTCGCCATGTACATGCCGATGTTCGAGATGGTCAAGGCCGTCTCCTCGTGAGATTCGAGTCTCGGCAGACAGCGAAGGTCGAAAGCAGGTGAGGGTGCCCCGAGCGGTCGAGCCCGATTTTCTGGTCAGCCGCCCGCGCGCCCTCCTCTACGTGCGCGCTGGGGTGATGACCCTGGCCATCGCCCTGGCCCTCGCCTTCGGTGGGCCGAGCCTGGCCGAGTGGGATGGGTGGAGCTCTCCCCGCGGGCTCCTCGCCGTTCTCGGCCTTTCCTATGTCACCACCGGACTCGCCCTCCTTGCCGATCGGCGTAATCTCGGCCGGCATACTCGCCTTGCCATCTTTCTCCTCGATGTCCCTCTGGTCACCATTCTTGTCCATTGGACCGGGGGGATGGAGAGCGACTTCGTCGGCCTCTATCTGATCATCATCCTGATCGCCGGGATCATGCTCGCCGATCGAGGTGGGCTCGTCATCGGGAGCGCCAGCGCCGCCGCCTATGGACTGCTGATTACCGCCGAGGCGGTGGGATGGATCGCCCCTGTCGAATACGGTGGAGTCGAGCCGCGCACTCTCATCGCCCACAGCGCCGACCTGGCGCGAGTGGGGGCGCTGGCGGTGCTGCCGGTCATGGGGGCGGTGGCGGGCACCTGCGGCCGCCTGCTGAGCGAGCGCCAGCGTCTGCTCGAGGCGGCGCGCGAGCTCGATCGGGCGCGCGCGGATACCGATTTCGTCCTCTCTCAGCTGGGGAGCGGAGTCCTCAGCCTGGATGACGACGGCAAGATCCTTCACTTCAACCGCGCCGCGGGAGAGATCTTGGGGCTCGAACCGCGGCAAGTCATCGGCGGCGAGCTCTCCGAGCTCGGACCGGGAGCAGAGGGTTTCGTGCGCTGGATCGAGGCTGCCATCCGAGGGACGGCTCTCCTCACCCGCCAGATGGTCGAGATCCAAACCCCCGATGGTCGGGGAGTGCCGCTCGGAATGACCGGCTCCCGCACCGGTGACGAGGGCTTGATCGTCGTCTTCCAGGATCTGACCGCCGCCCGCCGCGAGGAAGCCGAACGCGCCCGCAAGGAGAAGCTGGCGGCCATCGGCGGGCTCGTCGCCGGAATCACTCACGAGATCCGGAACTGTGTCAAGCCGATCGCCGGTTCACTCGACGTGCTCATGCAGGAGGGTCGATTCACCGGCCAGGACCGCCGGCTCGTCGAGCTCGCCGGTCGCGAATGCCAGCGGCTCGGGAGATTCGTCCAGGCTCTGCTCGATTA
>JBIOUT010000025.1:0-2724 GCA_044867365.1 Candidatus Eiseniibacteriota bacterium
TTCCTGCACGAGTTCCGGCTCGATCCCTTTCCGATATTCACGTATCTCATCAACGGCATCCGGCTCGAGAAGTGCGTGTTCCTGGTTCACGGCGAGAACACGGCTGTCGTGCAGTACGAGCTCGTCAACCCCCTCGAGAGCGGCTCCCGAATCGACCTTGAAATCCGACCGCTGGTCGCCTTCCGCGACTACCACGCGACGACCCATGAGAACCCCGTCCTCGACCGCACGGTGCTGGTCGAGCCGGGGATGGCGAGCTTCAAGCCCTATGAAGACCTGCCCATGCTTCGCTTCATGCACGACGCGGCCGAGATCCAGGTCCAGGGCTATTGGTACCGAGTCTTCGAGTATGAAGCCGAGCGCGAGCGCGGCCTCGATTCCGTCGAGGATCTCTTCAATCCTTTCACCCTGATGTTCGATCTTGGGCGAAAGAAGAGATGCTCGATCATCGCCTCCACCGAGGTCGGGCGGAGCGTCAATCGTGCACCGATCTACCGGCGCGCCGAAATCGACCGCCGGCGCCGCGTCGCGAGCACCGCGGCGCGAACACTCGTCGCCCTTCCGGCGCAGTCACGCCTCGACGACCTCGTGCGCGTTCTCCATGCCGCCGCCGATCATTATCTCGTCGCCCGCGGCGCTCAGAGGAGCGTCATCGCCGGGTATCCCTGGTTCACCGACTGGGGGAGAGACGCAATGATCGCTCTCCCCGGGCTCACCTTGGTCGCCGGCAACCCGGAAGCGGCGAAGGACGTCATCGGTGCCTTCGTCGAGCATGTGGATCAAGGCATGATCCCCAGCCACTTTCCCGATCAGGGAGAAGCTCTCGAGTACAACGCCGCCGACGCCACCCTGTGGCTCTTCGAGGCGGTGCGGGCGTTGCTCGATTACACCCATGACGAGGAGTACGTTCGGGCCCATCTCTATGATCTCTTTGCCGATATCATCGATTGGCACATTCGGGGTACTCATCATGGGATCCACATGGAACCGGACGGGCTCCTCATGACCGCCGCGGACATCCCGCTCACCTGGATGGATGCCAGAGTGGACGGACGGGCGGTGACTCTACGCCGAGGGAAGCCGGTCGAGCTCCAGGCCCTCTGGTACAACGCGCTTCGCATCATGGAAGGCTTGGGCCGGAGATTCGGTCACCCAGGAGTGGAGAAGCGGTGCCGAGACCTGGCGGAGCGGACGCGCCGGAGTTTCCGCGAGCAGTTCTGGAACGCCGACGCCGGCTGCCTATACGACGTCGTCGACGGCGATCAACGCGACTCCTCGCTCAGGCCCAATCAAATCCTCGCCGCGAGCCTCACTCACAGCATGCTCGGGGTCGATCAGGCGAAACGAGTGGTCGAGGTCGTCGAGCAGGCTCTTCTCACTCCCTTCGGCTTGCGAAGCCTGGAAGCAAATGATCCCCGCTATTGCCCGCGATACGAGGGCGACCCGCGCCGGCGGGACCTGGCCTATCACCAGGGCACGGTTTGGGCCTGGCTCCTCGGACCCTTCATCACCGCCTATGTGAAGGTCCACGCCGGTAGCGTGCCCGCGCGCCGGCAATGCGAGTCCTGGCTCTCAGGACTTCGGCCCCATCTCACCGAAGCCGGACTTGGCCATGTGTCCGAGATCTTCGACGGCGATCCCCCACACCTGCCGCGAGGATGCATCGCTCAGGCCTGGAGCGTCGGCGAGATCCTGCGTGCGGCGGTCGAGGACGTGCTCGGTTTGCGGCCCGGCGGCTACTCGCGACTTCCGCTCGAAGAGGTTGGGGAGAGGCCGAGCTTCACCGGACCGCTTTCGTTCCGATTGTCTTCGTCCAAGAGAGACCATTGAGCAACGTGTCTCCTCCGTCTTCTCCATCATTCGCTCTCGAGCCGAACGAGGTGCTCTTCGGCGCCGATCCGCGGATAGGAATCGTCGCCGTCGAGACGCTCGGCAATCGGATGATGGAGGTTCTGGTCCGCCGGCCGGGCGGCGAATTGGAACGGATTCGGCAGCCCTTTCGGCCATTTCTCTGGATCGCGAGCCGCGACCTTCTCGAGGGATACGCGGGCGACTTCGAGGTCGAGTCGCTGGTGGGCGGCGGCGAGCTACGTTATCTGGTGAACGTTCCCGGCGGCCGGGAGCTCGAGCAACTCCGGGAGCACCTCCGCCGCTTGACCGGCGAGGCCTCGAGCAGTCGCACCGCGCCGTATCTCTACCTCGGCGACCGGGTGCATCTCCATCTGCTGCGGACCGGCCAGACCCTGTTCAAGGGGCTCACTCTCTCCGATCTCAAGCGCCTGCAGATCGACATCGAGACCGATTGCTCCCCGGGGTTCGAGTTCTCGAATCCCGAACGAGAGGGCGATCGAATCCTTTCGATTGCGGTCACCGATGCCGGTGGATTCGAAGAGGTCATCTGGGGCGGCGACCTGGACGAAGGCGAGATGATCGAACGCCTCAGCGCCATTATTCGCGACCGCGACCCCGACGTGATCGAGGGTCACAATCTATTCAAGTTCGATCTGGTCTACCTGCAGGCCCGAGCCGCCCGGCGTGGAATCGAGCTCCGGTGGGGGAGAGACGGTTCCTCGGTCCGCTGGCGCCGATCGCGAGTGCAGATCGCCGAGCGGATCATCGACTATCCGCGATGGGAAGTGCGCGGGCGCCACCTGGTGGACACCTGGCTCTTGGTCCAATTCTATGACGTGAGCGCCCGAGAGCTCGAGAGCTACGCGCTCAAAG
>JBIOUT010000026.1:0-3176 GCA_044867365.1 Candidatus Eiseniibacteriota bacterium
GCCCGGCCCTGTCCCCGCCACATAGCAGTAGCCGGTCTGCTGATCGATCTTGATCTCGTGTGCCGTCGAATACGGGAAGGTCGGGGGATTGAGGGTCGTGACCAGGACCGGGGCGAGGGGATTGGCGAGGCTCACGATCTGCAGCGCGGCGCCCGATGCCTCGGTGACGATGTAGCAGTACTGGCCGTAGGTGGCCATCTCGCGCCAGGTCGAATTGGGAGCGGGGATGAACGCTACCTCGACTGGATTCGAGGGATCGGTCGCGTTGATGAACGTTGTCCCACTGGCCGTGCCGGAGATCGCAAGCTCGACTCCGGTCGGCGAGGTGTAGCCCCAGTTGCCGCTGTAGTTCTCACCGCGGTCGAGATGGCCGCGGAGGATGACGTTCTCGGGGGGTGATTGGGCGTTGGCTGCCGACGCAATGAGGACAAAAGCCATCCAGGACCAGGCGATTCGAGGCACAGCGTTTCCCTTCCTCGGCTTGGGTTCCGGCGTGGGCGGGGGCCAGGGCTGCGGGCGGGCGATCGCAAATCGATACCCGGATTCATTATAGCGTATCTGGTGGCCCTTGACCAGGGGCCCATTTCGACGCCAGCCGAGCGAGCCGGGAGACGCGGGAGGGCTCGCAGGCGAATTCGACGGCGGACGGCTGCCGGTGATCGCGCACCGAGAATCAAATCCCGCCGGAGCTGAGCCAGCGAGCCCTGCCCGCGTCGACCGGCTCGCGTTCTTTGCGGGGCGGGGAGGCGCGGCGCACGCTGAATTCGCGGGCGGGCGGCGCGGCGCGCTCTAGACGAAAAGCGGCGCCAGAACCAGCGTGATCGTGCTCAGGAGCTTGATGACGACATGCAGGGACGGCCCTGCCGTGTCCTTGAATGGATCTCCCACGGTGTCCCCGACGACCGCCGCCGCATGAACCGGAGAGCCCTTCTTGATCGGGGTGCCGTCGGGGTTCTTGAGCCCTCCGGCTTCGATGAATTTCTTGGCGTTGTCCCAGGCGCCGCCGCCGTTGTTGAGGACGGTGGCGAGCACGATCCCTCCCATGGTCCCGGCCATGAGGAGAGCCGCCTCGGCCTCCGC
Source organism: Candidatus Eiseniibacteriota bacterium (assembly GCA_044867365.1). Lineage (GTDB taxonomy): Bacteria > Eisenbacteria > RBG-16-71-46 > CAVPCR01 > CAVPCR01 > JBIOUT01. The sequence continues at coordinate 1,081 of JBIOUT010000026.1, forward strand.
GCGGAGCAGGATGCCAACGACGATCGGCATGCCGACGGCGAGGATCCCGGGCGCCACCATCGCCCGCAGTGCCCCGGTCGTGGTGATGTCGACGGCTCGAGCGTAATCGGGGCGCTCCTTGCCGGTCATGATCCCGGGGTGCTCTCGGAACTGCCGCCGGACCTCGGCGATGATGCGGCCGGCGGTCGACGACACCGCCTGGATGGCCATGCCGCTGAACCAGAAGATGAGCATCACCCCGAGAATGGCGCCGACGAAGACTTCAACCTTGGACAGATCCACTCCCGCAAGCAGCGGCTGTCCTGATGCTCGCTGCACCAGCCGGACCTTGTCGAGGTACGCCGAGAAGAGGAGGAAAGCGGCAAGCGCCGCCGAGCCGATCGCATAGCCCTTGGTGAGGGCCTTGGTGGTGTTTCCCGCCGCGTCCAGGGCATCGGTGCCTCGGCGGATCTCTTCCGGCGCGCCCGACATCTCGACGATGCCGCCGGCGTTGTCGACGATCGGGCCGAAGGTATCCATCGCCAGGATGTAGGAGGCGGTCATCAGCATCCCCATCGTCGCCACCGCGGTGCCATAGACCCCTCCGGCAGCGAGGCCGCTCTTCACCCCCAACCAGTGCGAGAGGAGGAGAGCGCCGCCGATCGTGATCACGACCGGCGCCGTGCACTCGAAGGCGACGGCGATGCCGGTGATGATGTTGGTGGCGGTGCCGGTGCGGCTCGCCTCGGCGATCGCTTTGACCGGGCGATAGCGGTTTTCGGTGTAGTACTGGGTGATGAAGACGAAGGCGAGGCTCGTAGCGAGACCCACCAGACCGGCGACGCAGAACCACATCCACTGCTCGCCGAGCATCGCGTGAGTGGTATAGGCGAGGAAAGCGGCGGAGATGGCGATCGAGACGTAATAACCGCGGTTGAGCGTGGACATCGGCTCTTCGCCGCTCCGATGCCGGACGAAGAGCACGCCGACGATCGAGGCGAGGAGACCGAAGGCGCGGACGACCAGCGGGAACACCACCCACTCGACCTTCTGGGTGGCGGCGAAAATGGCCACTCCCAGAATCATGGCGCCGATGTTCTCGGCCACCGTCGACTCGAAGAGATCGGCGCCGCGGCCGGCGCAATCGCCGACGTTATCCCCGACCAGGTCCGCCACCACCGCCGCATTCCGCGGGTCGTCTTCCGGGATTCCCGCTTCCACCTTGCCGACCAGATCGGCGCCGACGTCGGCCGCCTTGGTGTAGATGCCGCCGCCGAGCTGGGCGAAGAGGGCGACGAAGCTGGCGCCGAATCCGGTGCCGACGATGAGGAAGGGCGCCTCCTCGGGACGGCTGAAACCGCCGTAGAGGAGGAACATGACGAAGACGCCGATCAGGCTCAGCGCCACCACCAGGAAGCCGGAGACCGCCCCGCCGCGCAGAGCATCCTGGAGCGCCGGGCCCACTCCCGATCGCGCGGCGCTCGCCACCCGCTGGTTCGACTGAACGGCGACATACATGCCGATGATTCCGGAGACCGCCGAGGCGGCGGCGCCGACCAGGAAGGCGATGCCGGTGCGGATCCCGAGCTCCCAACCGGTGACGCTGGTCTCGGAGTAACGCTCGAAGAGCCCGATCAGGACCGCGATGATCCCGGCAGTGACGAGCGCCAGGATGCCGATCGTGCGGTACTGGCGATTGAGGAAGGCGACGGCTCCTTCGAAGATGGTATCGCCGATGGCTCGCATCTCGGGGGTCCCCCGATCACGCCGGAGCACGTCATTGGCCAGATAAGCGACGAATCCCACGGCAGCCAGGCTGGCAAACGGCACTACCCAGACCAACGGTGGCATGAAAACTCCCCCCGCAGTATCGGAATGGACACCGAGAATCGACTCGAGAATGTGCGGCGATCGGGCCTAGGCCGGCTGGAAGCTGGCCAAGGCCTGTTCGATTGAATCGTGCACCTCGAAGACCATGGACAGCTTGGTGATGAGAAGGAGATTCTTGATGCGCTTTTCCAGGGAGCAGAGCTTGACGGAGCCGCCTCTCCGCAAATAGTTGGAGTGCGTCTTGACCAGTACTCCGAGAGCCGTCGAGTTGAGGTGGTCGACCTTGC
>JBIOUT010000027.1:0-4898 GCA_044867365.1 Candidatus Eiseniibacteriota bacterium
CGGGAATCGCGGCGGGCGTTCGCGCGAACGCTCGCTCGCCACCAGCCCGATCTCGTCCATTTGCACAATATCGCCCATCATTTCTCGCCGTCGATCCTGGACGAGATCGGACAGGCGGGAGTGCCGGCGGTCCAGACCCTGCACGACTTCAAGCTTCTCTGTCCGACCTACCTCATGCTCTGCCACGGGGAAATCTGCGAGCGCTGCGCCGGCGGTAATGTCGTTCATGTGCTCATCCACCGCTGCAACCGCGGCTCCCTGGCGAAGAGCGCGGTCAACGCCCTCGAGAGCATCGTCGCCTCCGGCCGCGGCTCCTATGATCACGTGCGCCGCTTCCTCTGTCCCTCTCGTTTCCTTCGCGACAAGCTGCTCGCGCACGGCTTCGCTCCCGAGCGCCTGGTCCATCTGCCGTTGTTCTTCGATCCCGGCCGCTGGCGACAAGGCGAAACGGGAGGTCGGGGATCGGCCGCCGCGATCGATCCCTCTCGGCCCTATGCACTCTTCGTCGGCCGGCTCTCGGCCGAGAAGGGCCTTCACACCCTGCTCGCGGCATCGGCCCTGGTGCCGGAGTTGCCGCTCTTCATTGCCGGCGACGGGCCCCTCGCGCGAGCGATCGATGCCGAGTGCGCCGCGGCCCGGCTCACTCATGTTCGCCGTCTGGGACAGCTCGAAGGCAATGCATTGCGCGACCTCTGGAGCGGAGCGAGCTTCACCATCGTCCCCAGCCGTTGCTATGAGAACTTTCCGCTCGTCGTCGTCGAGTCGTTTGCCCTGGGAAAGCCGGTCATCGCCAGCCGGTTGGGAGGTCTCGCCGAGCTCGTGGATCACCGGCGAACCGGGGTGCTGGTGGCTCCCGGGGACGCCCAAGCCCTCGCCGAGGCGATGCGGGAGCTCGCTCGAGATCCCGACCGGACGCGGGCGATGGGGAATGATGCGCGGGTGGAAGTGGAAGCGCGCTATCAGCCGGAAGCGCACCTCGAGCCGCTCCTGCAAGCCTACGCCGATGCCGGAGCTCCATGCCGATGATCGAAGAGGACGGGAGGCGGCGCCAACGGTTGCACACCGTCCTCCTCCTCGGGCTCACCCTCCTCGGGGCGGGCCTCCGTCTCTACGGCCTCGGCCGGCAATCGTTGTGGACCGACGAGATGCATACCTTGGCGGTGGCCGGGATTCCCTTCCGTCAGGAGACGCCCGACTGGCAGTGGCGTGATCTGCTCGAGGTGACCCAGGGTCCGCTCTTCATGGGGATGGCGCATGCATGGAGCGCGCTCGTCGGGACGAGCGAAGCGGCGCTACGCCTACTGCCCGCGGCCTTCTCCATCGCCACCATTCCCGCCCTGTGTGTTTTGAGCGCGAAGCTGGTCGGGTTCCCCGCCGCCGCCTTCGCCGCCCTTCTCCTGGCGGTATCCCCATTCCATGTCTGGTATGCGCAGGAGTTTCGCGGCTATAGCCTGGTGATTCTCGCCGCGGTCGTGTCGACCGCTCTGCTTCTCGATCTCCTCGAACGCCCGCGCTCGCCCCTTCGATATGCGCTCTATGGATTCACTCTGGCGGTCGGCCTGGGCGCGAGCCTGATCATGGGCTTCGTTCTCGTCGTTCATGGCCTTCTCGCCGCGCTCAAGGCGCGGGATCTCGGCCCGCGGCGGCTCGGCGCCCTCGTCGCGGTGTTTCTCGTCGTCGGCGCTCTGGCCACGCCCTGGCTCGGAGTCTTCGGGCGCCACCATGATGTCGGGCGTGCTATCGCCGAGCCGGAGATGATGGAGCCACCGTTGCGGGGGGCGAGCACCATGCCGCCGCTCGCCGTTCCTTATGCCTTCTATGCCTTCTCCGCCGGGTTCAGTCTGGGGCCGAGCCTCGAGGAGCTTCATGTGGCGCCGCACTCGGCGATCGCACGACATCTGCCGGTGATTGCAGCGGTCGCCCTCGTCTACGGGGCGCTCGCGGTCATCGGCCTCGCCTGGCTCGCCGGTCGCCGCCGCACCCAGGCGTTCCTTATCGCCGCCTGGATCGCAATCCCCTTCGCGATCACCGCCTGGCTCGCCGCCACCAACGTCAAGGTGTGGAACGCGCGCTATGTCGCCGTGGCCTTTCCCGCCTATGTGATCGCCGTCGGCGCCGGGCTCGCCGCCCTGCCCGGGAAAACGCGGAGTCTTGGTCTCGGAGGGGTTGTCGCTCTCGCCGTCGCGGCACTGTGGAATCTTTATCAGTGTCCTCGATATGCCAAGGAGGATTATCGAAGCGCCGCCGCCTATCTCGATCAAGCGATCGCCCCGGGCGATGCCTTGATCGGGGAGGGGGCGCCCGGGCCGCTCTTTTTCTACGCCGAGCGCCGTCCCGATGTGTATTTGCTCCTCCATCCGCACCGGATCGGCGACGAGGGGGAGCTCCGGCGGCGGATCGGGACGGCGGTGGCGGGCCGTACCCGGGTCTGGCTCCTGCGCGTTCGAGCCACCCAGAGCGACCCCGAGAATCATGTGGGCGAGATCCTGGGCGAGACTCGACGGCGGGCGGCGCGCATCATGTTTCACGGCATCGAGCTCGAGCGTTACGACGCGACGGCTTCCGGAGAGAAGCAGCCGACAGCTGCCGCTGAGAACCCGGGGGCTCAGCCGGCTCGAAGAGCCTCCCGGCGCCCAGGGGTCGGGTGGACAAGGAGCCAACCTCTTGCTACACTCGGGGGTCCGGCCGATCGTGCGATGTCCTGTCGGCGCCCGAGAAGCCTGAGCTCAAATACCGGCTGATTTGGGGCGCCGAGCCCACCACCTTCATCGCCGCACCCGGAGCCATAATCCTTGGGTTCGAGCCCACGCAACCCGGGCCCCGACTCTCGCGCACCGCGGGTCCCGGGCACCCGCATTCTCATCATCGTCGAGAACTTAACGGTCCCCTTCGACCGCCGAGTATGGATGGAGGCCGTTTCTCTCGCCGAAGCGGGCTATCAGATCTCGGTCATCTGCCCGACCGGCGGCGAGCATGTGCGACCGTATGAACGTCTCGAGTCGGTGGCTGTTTACCGCTATCCGGCTCCACGCCCGACCCGCGGGCATCTGAGCTATTTCTGGGAGTTTCTCTACTGCTGGGCGATGACCGCATACCTGTCGGTGCGCGTGCTCCTGCGCGAAGGGTTCGATGTCATTCATGCCTGCAATCCACCCGACACCTTCTTTCTCCTCGGGATGATTTACAAGCTCTTCGGCAAGCGCTTCGTCTACGACCAGCACGATCTTTGCCCCGAGGTGTACCTCGCCCGTTTCAAGCGCCGGCCCAACCTCCTCTATCGCGGGCTGCTCGGACTCGAGGGTCTCACCTATTCGACCGCGGATATGGTGATTGCTCCCAACGAATCGTACCGTGAGATCGCCATTCGCCGCGGCCACGTCGACCCCGAGCGGGTGGTGGTGGTGCGAAGCGCCCCCGATCCCCGTCGCTTCCGGGCGGTGCCCGCCGATCCGGCGCTCAAGCGGGGCCGTCGCTATCTCGTCTCCTATCTCGGAGTCATGGCGCCGCAGGACGGGGTCGATCTCCTCATCGATGTCGTCGATCACATCGTTCGCGAGCGGGGGAGGAAAGACATCGCCTTCGTTCTCATCGGATCCGGAGACAGTTATTACGACCTCCGGGAGCTGGCACGCCGCCGCGCGCTCGAGGAGGACGTGATCTTCACCGGTCGCATCCCCGACGAGGAGGTGGAGAGATACATCTCGACCTCCGAGGTCTGTGTGAGCCCCGACCCCAAGAACGACCTCAATGATCACTCCACGATGAACAAGGTCCTCGAATACATGGCGCTTGGAAAGCCGGTCGTGGCCTTCGATCTGCGCGAGACGCGCTATTCGGCGGGGGCTGCTGGGGTCTATGCCGCCCCCAACGACCCTGCCGACTTCGGAGACAAGGTGATCGAGCTCCTCGGCGACGAGCATCTCCGCCGCGAGATGGGGCTCCTCGGCCAAGAGCGACTGCGCGAGCATCTGAGCTGGACCCATTCGCGGCTGGCGCTGATCCGGGCCTACGCCCAGCTCACCGGTCTCACCGCCCGCGCCCCGAGAGCGGTGCCGGCGATGGCGGGGGCGCCGGCGGCCGCCGGAAGCGGCGTTGGCGCCGGAGCGGCGGGCTCGGCCGGAGGGGCGTGATGAAACGGCTCCACCCCCAGCCGCGCTCGGCGGTCATCGCCGTCACTCTCGGCTGCAACTCGCGCTGCAAAACCTGCGACATCTGGATGATCAAGCCCGAGAACGAGCTCAAGCCGGAGGACTACCGCCGGCTGCCGCGGAGTCTCAAATTCATCAATGTCTCCGGCGGCGAGCCCTATCTGCGCGACGATCTTCCCGACATTGTCCGGATCATGCGCGAGACCACCGACAACCCCCGCATTGTCATCTCCACCAATGCGATTCTCCCTGAGCGCACCGAGCGGATCATGCGCCAGATCCCGAACGCTGCGGTGCGCGTGTCGATCGACGGCATCGGAGAAGCGCACGACGTGACCCGCGGGGTTCCCGGGAACTACGAGCGCTGTCTCGAGACCTTGCGGCGGCTCAAGGCGATGGGAGTCGACGATCTGGGGATTTCCGCCACCGCCTCCGCGTTCAACCCGGGAGAAGTGCCGAAGGTGCAGGAGCTGGCCCTCGAGCTCGGGATCGAGTTCGTGGTCGGCGTCGCCCACTCTTCGCCGACCTACTTCGGCGATCAGGCCGGCGCCGCCCCCGATCGCGAGCAGGCGGCGCGCGAGCTCATGGCGGTGCGGAGCCGCGAGCTCGGAAGCTGGAGGCCCAAGGAGTGGGTGCGCGCCTGGTTCACCGACGGGCTCATCGATCAGCTCGAAGGCCGCGAGCGCCGGATGCCCTGCTATGCGATCGAGGCGCATTTCTATCTCGATCCCCACGGGAATGTGTTCCCCT